>QHWF01000041.1 GCA_003222455.1 Acidobacteriota bacterium | reverse complement strand
GATCGAGATCCGGCGCATCGAGGACGTGGGTCGCATCGAGCGCAGCGAAGCCCTCCTGCTGCAGCCAGCGATTCAGCACCTCGACGAGCCGCCCGCGCAGCGCCCCCGCCTTCATTACGCCGCCGTTGAACAGCACGTGCGTGGGACAGGCGAGGCCGCTCGGCCCACGCCGAATTACCGATGCAGACGTGCCACCCGAGGCCTGCTGCTTCAGAAAGCGCGCCAGATGCCGTGTCACGGCCGCGTCGGCGGCATATGGCAGGCCGAGCTCCTGCAATCCCATCGCTCGTCGTCTTGCCGGCATCTCATCGGAGCCGACAGCCGGCAAGAATCCGTCGAGCAACACCTGATCGAGGTCCACCCGGCGCAGCGCCGACCGAACGGTGCCGCCGATCAGTTTCGTGCCCTTTCCGAGAATCGTCACGGGATGCTCGGCGCGATCCGGTGCCGCGAACAGCGTCTCCTTCGCAACCCGGCATTGGTGCCACAACGCCTGCAGCTGCCAGGTGTCGATGCGATGACCATCCAGCTCGAGGCGCTGCTGAACCAGCCGCGCGAGCGCGAGATCCATGTTGTCGCCGCCGAGCAGAATGTGATCGCCAATCGCCACGCGCTCGAGCGCGAGATCGCCCTCGTGCTCACTGACGAGAATCAAGCTGAAGTCCGTGGTGCCGCCGCCGATGTCGCAGACGAGCACGAGATCGCCGACGCGCAACCGCCGCCGCCACGCCTCGCCGGCGCTGTCGATCCACGCATAGCAGGCGGCCTGCGGTTCTTCGAGCAGCGTTACGTGCTCGAAGCCCGCTCCTTCCGCCGCCCGCAGGGTGAGCTCGCGCGCATCTTCGTCGAATGACGCGGGCACCGTGAGGAACACCTGCTGCCGTTCGAGGGCCAGCGTCCCGTCCTCCGCGGCGACCTGCGCGTCCCACGCACAGCGAAGATGCCGCAGATACTCGGATGAAGCCGCCACCGGTGAGAGCTTCGGCACCTCGTCTGGCGCACTCCACGGCAGGATTGCCGCCGTACGACTCGCGCCCGCGTGCGACAGCCACGACTTCGCCGACGACACCAGGCGCATCGGACTCTCGGCGCCGCGCTTCCGCGCCAGCTCGCCCACGATGTGCGCCGGCGAGGCGTCGGCCCAGGGCAGGCGCAGGCTGCCGGCCGGAAAATCGAACTCGCCGACGATGTCCCCGGTTCGACGAGCTGCGGAATGCCGAGCACGTCGATCGCGCCCGAGCTGTCGTCCGCGGTCAGATCAGCGTACGCGAAAGCGGAGTTCGTGGTGCCGAGATCGATCCCGATGCTGAACCGCGCCGGGGTTGCCGCGGGCGCTTTGGCTTTAGCGGCTGCCACTACGGGACCTCGACTTCTGCCTGCGCCACAATGCTGCGGCCGGCATTCGGACCGAGCGGCGGCAGATCGACACGCGCCGTGCGCCAGCCGCGGTGCAGCAGCGTGCCGCGGAAAGGCGGCTGTCCCGTCACGTTGCCAACCAGACGGACCGCAGCCGCGTCCAGCTCCTGCGCCACCATCGTCTGTTCCCCTTCGCGCCCGTCGACAATCGATTCGAGTGAGACGTAGTGGTCGAGTACACGGCGGCAGCCCGCGTGCACGTCGCGGACCGCCGTGCCGATTTGCGCGTCGCTGTATGTGCCGAGGTCTTCCATCAGAAAGTCGATCAGACGGCCATCGCGCTGCAACAGCGCGAGCATCTGGATTGCGCGGTCCGATGAATCGGCGGCGACCGTCGGCGCCGCAACCGGCTGCGGCGATGCCGGCACGACCGTCTGCAACGCCACCGGCAACCGTCCCTTGAAGAGGATTGTGAAAAACGCCGCAAAGGCGAGCTTCACGCGAGTCCACAGGCCATTCATCGCACGCTCCAACCCTCGATTGTCACACGAACCGAGCGTTCAGGGCCTGCGGCAACGCGTCCGCAACTCAGGCGCGTACCGGTCGACTGGCGACCGCTATCGAGGTTGTCGAGGACGGCCGTCCTGACCCGTTACAGCGGCAACGTCACGATACGATCTCCACGGGGAAGTGGCGATGTCCGCGCTGGACGCGGTAGGTTCCGAAATCCTTCCGGTCAATCGTAAACACCTTGCGCGTGCCGCTCGCTTCCGCGGCGACGATCAGCGACGCGTCGGCCAGGCCCATCGGATGATCGGCGTAGAGCTCCATGAGCTCGAGTGCGTGCGTGAGCGCCGCGGCGTCGAAGAACCAGACTGAGAGACCACCTTTTTCGATGAAATCCCGAAGCCGATCCGAGCCGGTGCTGTTCGGGCCGAGCATGTGAAACGCTTCAGTGAGAACCGGAACCGTCGTCGAAATCGGCTCGCGGATCCGTTGGAGGGCCTTCCGGCATCGCCGGTGCTGGTTGTCTTTCGGATCGAACAGCGCCACGAGGGGACCGGTGTCCACCAGGATCATCGCCGGCGCTTCTTGCGCAGCGCGCGGGTGACGCCACGACGCACTTCGGTGGACGGGACGATTGCGTAGCCGCCGGGGCCGAGATCCAGTTCGCTGTAGACGTCGTACGGCGTGCGGATTGTTTCCTTTCTGACTTGCGTCTGGAGCGATCGCAGGCCGCGCTTCAGCGCCTCCGAAATGGGCAGGCCGGTGGCCGCGCGGATTTCCTGTAAAGCCGTCTCGGCGTCATCGTCCAGTCTGACTGTGGCGTCAATAATGGCTCGGACCAGGGTCATATGCCGTTTAATTCGCCAAACGTGCACGACTCTTGCCTGCTCCATATAATGGCTCCCGTGAGCAAGCGTGAACCGAAGAAGCATCACGCGCACGTGCACCATCGTGACGACGCGGCCGATGCGGCGGCATTCGCGCGCGAGATGGCTGATGTCGTCCGTCTCAGGCCGGATCCCCGCGGCAGGCTCCGGCTCTCAAGTGTGCCGGCTCCGGCATCCCCTTCGTCACGGACCCGCCCAGCTCACGCTGCGACGACATCACCTGCCGACGAAGGCTCCAACGAGGATTTCATTGCGCCCGGAGTCGACCGCCGCGAGCTCAGGAAGCTGAAGCGCGGCGAGTACAAGGCCGGCGATCGTCGCGATCTTCACGGCATGACCGCAGCGGAGGCGTGCGCGAGCGTGCAGCGCTTCATCGCGAACAGTCGTCATCGCCGGTACCGATGCGTCTGTATCGTGCATGGTCGAGGATGGCATTCCGCCGCAGGAACGGCGTCGGTCGTGAAAACACGCGTGCGGGAGTCCTTGCGAGCCAATCCCGTGGTGCTCGCGTTTGCAGATGCTCCACCGTCGGACGGCGGCGCCGGCGCAGTCTACGTGCTCCTGCGCACCTAGTGTCCTGATATCCCGTGCTTCGGTCGGTCCGACTGACAACACGGCCGTTGAACGCAAAGACCGCGAAGGCCGCTAAGAAATACTGTTCTTCTTCGCGGCCTTTGCGGCCTCTGCGTTCGATCGTGTCGGAGGATCTAAGGGCGCGCTGCGCGATTCAGGACGCGTCAGCGGACGCCGCGCTTGCCACTCACTTGTGCGACGTCACGTCGGTGGACACTACGCGGCGGATTTCCTCGGCCAATGCGGCGGCGTCGATCGGTTTCGACAGATACCCGTCCATCCCTGCCTGGAGGCACCGCTCACGGTCGCCGACCATGGCGTGGGCCGTCAAGGCGATGATCGGGAGGCGCCCGTTCGGATTCGCCGGAAACGCGCCCCGCGCCTCGCGCTCTCGAATGATCCGGGTGACTGTCAACCCATCGATATCGGGCATCTGCACGTCCATGAAGGCGAGGTCGAAACGCTCGCGCTGCAGCGCGTCGAGCCCTTCACTGCCGGTGGACGCGGTGCGGACGGTATGACCCTTCTTCTCGAGCAGCCGCGAGGCCAGTCGCTGGTTCACCAGATTGTCCTCGACCAGCAGGACGTGCATCGGCTTGTCCTGATATCCGGGCTTCTCGATCTTCGCCGGCCCGGGCGCTGGCACGCTGCCAGCAACTGGCAGCCCTACCCTGGTCGTGAAATGAAATCTCGAGCCACGGGCTTCTTCGCTTTCCAGCCGGAGCCTTCCACCCATCATCGCCACCAGGTTCCGCGAAATCGTCAGCCCGAGGCCGGTCCCGCCGTATCGCCGTGTCGTCGAGCTGTCGACCTGTGTGAACGCACGAAAGACCGCCTGCTGCCGATCGGCCGGGATGCCGATGCCGGTATCCGCGACGCTGATGTGGAGGACGGCAGCATCAACCGTCTGCTCTTCGAGAGCAACGCGCACGTCGACGCGTCCGTGCTCGGTGAACTTGATCGCGTTGCCGATCAGGTTCGTCAGCACCTGCTGCAGACGAGACGCATCGGCAATCACTTCGTTCGGCACGCCGTCGGCGACGCCGCTGGCGAGCTCCAGCCCCTTCGCGCGCGCGCTCTTGACCAGGGGTTTCACGCAGCGGTCCAGCCACTCGCGCACATGGAACCGCACCGGATCGATCGTCATCCGCTCCGCCTCGATCTTCGACAGGTCGAGGATATCGTTGAGAATCTGCATCAGGGATGCGGCCGACGCCTGCACCAGCGTGAGGTTCTCGTGCTGGTCCGCGGTGAGAGGCGATTCGAGCGTCAAACTCGTCAGGCCCAAGATACCGTTCATCGGCGTCCGGATTTCGTGGCTCATGTTGGCGAGGAATTCACTCTTCACGCGGCTCGCCTTTTCCGCCGCGCGACGCGCCTCGTTGAGCTCGTGAGACTGATCCTGGAGCTGCCCCACCAGTTTCCGCGACAAGCGAATGGCGCTGACCAATCGCGCGCGCAGCCGCTCCGCCGTTCGCGCGGTCAGCGAGATGTAGAAATTCGCGCTGTACAGCAGTGCAACCTTGAAGATCTCGGCCGGCCAGGAGACGTCCCGGTGCTCGGCCCTCCGGAAACTCGTATTCGCCTGATCCGCCGTCCGGATGAAGAGGAGGAAGAACAGCCAGCTTCGATCGCCGCCGGTCAGATAAATCGCAAGAACAAAAAAAATGATGTCGACGGCCAGGAAGACCGTGCCCAGATTGACGAACGGTCTCACCTTCGCGAATCCGGCGTACAGCACGAGCCAGGACACGAGACTGTACGTCACCACGATGACCGCGATCCGAACGGGATCCGTGTGACTCTCGGAGACGAAGGCTTCCCGCAGCAGAACGAGCGCGGTCACGAGGGCGAACCCGATCAGGCGCAGGCGCGGCACTTCGACGGTGTGAAAGTGCTCCTCTCGACGACGCTTCTCGCTGTCGCTCGTCTCGGCGTCGAGGTGGAACTGTCGATCGGTGTTCAACGTCCGTCCAGCATACCCTGATGCGCAGGCGGAAGCAGACGGCCTTGGAAACGCCATCAGCCGCCGCGAGAACCGCTGAGCACGCGACCCGTGCGTGGTGATGCTTCGAAGGTGTCCGTCGCCCGCTCCTCTCGCGAACTGTTGCGCGTTATAACGGGTGTGTCTGCACTGATCCCGCGGTTCCGGGGGCTGAAAGTGCGCGAAATGGCACTTCGGAGGGTGTGATGTTGCTGAAGGACGCGCCCCGCGTCACGAAGCGACGGACCGGCTGACGAGCCAGGGCGCTGGAACGAGTGACTCAGGTTCGACGCACGTTTTTCAGCAGCGCAATCAGCGATTCGATCGGGTTGGTAGCGCCTGCGACGCTACCCGATGCCGGAGCAAAGAGCGAGACGCCCGGCGTGTTGCCCAGGATGATGACGCCGCCCACGTAATAGCCAAGCGCGGTGACCGCGAACGGCCGCCAGAACTCGTTGACCACCAGGAAGAGCAGTATCGCAATCGCGACGACGACCCCCATGTCGCACGCGGCGGCAGCCCAGCGCCGCTTGACCTCCTCGAGAATGGATCGCGCGGTTCCGGGCTCTGAAAGGGCCTCAGGATCGGGTGCACGCGGGTCGACGCCGTCGAAGTGATTGACGCGGTGGTTTCCGCCGACACCGGTGGATCCACCGGATCGGGGAATCGCTCGAGGAACTCTTTCGCGACCACGTCCGGATCCAACCCTATCGCCTGCGCATACGCTCGAATGAACGATCGCCGGAAAATTCCAGACGGCCATCGCGACACATCGTCTCGTTCGAGACCTTCAAGCAGCGATTGACTGATTTTCGTATTGTCGCTGATAGAGGCCAGCGTAATCGTGCGCCGCTCACGCTCCATGCGCAGTCGGCGGCCGAACCCTGCGTTGTTCGATGCACTCATGGCCCTTGTAAACCGCGCCCGTGCAAATTGTGGTCCGGCTCGATGCACCGAGAGCCGTTGTCAGATCGATGAGAAGCGGCCGGAAACGTGCTCCTCGGCGAACTGCTCGACGGCGCGGGAAACCGCATGTCCGGGAGGTGTGTACAGCGCCGCTCGCCACGTTCGCTGCCGCAGCACGTTCCCGGCCTGAACGCTGATAGCGATCTAACAACGTCGACCTAGCAGCCCGGCGCCAGCGCTGCCGAGTGTTCGCGCAGATAGCGGCGCGCCCGCTGAAAGTCGGGGCACGCGTGTGCCACCAGCTTCCAGAATCGTTTAGAGTGATCCATCCGTTTCAAATGCATCAGCTCGTGGATGATCACGTAGTCGCGCACCCAGTCGGGCATCGTCACGAGCCGCCAGTTCAGGCAGATATGACCCGCGCGCGAGCACGATCCCCATCGCCAGCGTTGATTGCGGATGCTGACGCGTGCGACCGTCAGGTGGTGAACACGGGCGAGATCGTTTACGCGCGGAGGCAATTCGCTTTTCGCGCGTTCGATAAGCTCCCGCTGGGCCAAACGGTGGCCATCGGGCGCAATCGGCCCAAGCGTGGGATGCGCGATGCCGGGGTGAACGAGGCGGCGCGCCTGCTCGTCCTGCAGGCGGCGAAGCTGCTTGTCGATCCATGGTCGCTCGCGCTCGGCGAACGCCGCCGCTTCTTTCGTCGAGCCCCAACGAGGCAGCGTCACTCGAACCGTGTGCTGGTCGATCACTCGCACAACGTAGCGGCGTGCCCGGGCGTGGCGGACGAAAATCGTGACGGTCCTTCTCGGCGCGGAAATATGGAGCGGCGCTTCTGGTGCGGGTGCCGGCAGGGCGCAGGCGCCCGCCGGGAAACCAGGCGCCGGCGGCTCGGCCCCGGCATCGAAGACAAATGCCAACTGATGGGTGGCCGCTGCCTGTTTCAATGGCCTCCGTACACGACGTAGCCGCGTTTCCGCAGGCTCTCCGCCAGGAAGATCTCCATTGCCTTGGCTTTTGGAAACGACATAGGGTTCAAGTGTGCATACAGCCGAGGCACAAGGCGCTCGCCGCAACGCTTGACGATGCGCGCCGCTTTGATCCCCTGTTTGTGATTCTGGAAACGCTGTTCCGGAGAGAGTCCTGTCATGCCGACGTAGTACGCCGCTTTGCCGTCGCCCTTCGGATTGCGCAGGAAAACGACGTAGACGTGGTGATGATCCTTTGACGGCGTGGAGCCTCGGACGGCTTTCGATGTGTCAGACCGGTTCGACGGCCTCCTCTTGCCCGGCGGACCCGGCTGCGTCGGCGCTATCCGGCCCGCCAGCTCTCTCGGCTCGATCTTGTGGGGCTTCCTCTTCGCCATCTGAGAACGGCAATCCGTCGGTGAGCTCCGCCGCCTGGAGCATTCGCGGCACGCGGTCGATCGGTTCGAGCGCCCTGATATCCTCGCCGCCGTTCGCGGCGTGCAACTCTCTGAACTTGCGCGCCTTCACCAGCACGTTGCCTTCGAGCGACCCGACGGCCTGATTATACGCATCCAGACTCGACTTGAGCCTGGCTCCGAGCGACTCGAAATGGCCGCCGAGCACTCGGACCGCTTCGTACAGCCCCCGTCCGAGCTCGCTGATTCTCCGCGCGTTCTCCTCCATGGCCTCCTGCTGCCAGCCATACGCAACCGCCCGGAGCAACGCGATCAGCGTCGTGGGACTCGCCGGAATGACCCGCCTGTCGACGCCGAACTCGATGAGCGTCGGATCCTGTTCGAGCGCCGCGCTGAAGAACATTTCTCCTGGCAGGAACATGACCACGAAGTCGGGGCTCACCGGCACCTTCTCGAAGTAGCTCTTGCTCGCGAGCTGCGAGACGTGCGCCCGGACCTGACGGGCGTGCTCGACGAGCAGGCGCTGCCGCGTCTCCTCGTCTGGCGCATCCAGCGCACGGAGATATGCATCGAGCGGCACTTTCGCATCGACGATGACGTGCTTGCCACCGGGGAGCTGGACAATGACATCGGGACGGATCCGTCCGTCGTCCCCTCCGATGGTCTGCTGCTCGGTGAAGTGACAGTGCTCCACCATCCCGGCGAGCTCGACCACCCGCTTCAATTGCAGCTCGCCCCAGCGGCCACGAACGCCAGGACGCTTCAGCGCATCCACCAAGCGCGCGGTCTGCGTGTGGAGGTTCTGTCCCATCAGATCGAGCGACGCGATTTTCTCGATCAGCTTCGTGCCGGTTTCGATGCGACGGCGCTCCGACTCCTGGATTTCGCGATCCACCTGCTCGAGGGTCTTCGCCATGGGTGCGAGCAGATCCTCGATGGCCTTCTTCCGAGCGTCGATGTCGGCTGTTGCCTCGGTGCGCGCTTCGCGCATTCGGGTCTCTGCCAGCGCGAGGAATGCTTCGTTATTGGTCCTCAGCGCGTCGGCGCTGAGGGCCTGGAACGCATCGCGCAGCCTGGACTCGGCATCGGAAAACGCCCTGAGTCGTTCGCCATGGACGGCCCGTTCTTTCTCGATTTCGGTTTGCAGCCGGTTGTTGGCGGGACGCGACGCCAGCCAGCCGACGACAACCCCGATGAGAAGAAGACCGAAACCGAGGAGTATGAATCCGGTCGATACGATAGGCACGTTCTGATCCTTTTCCTACCGCGAGACGACGAACGGAAGCCAGGACTCGGGCAACTGCAGCTCGGCGGCATGGATTGCCGCGGCGATGGCGCTGGCGCGATCGGGAAGCGGCAAGCGCCCGGAGTGACGGTCGCGGCACCCGCTGATGGCGGACTCTATTGCGTGCCGCGCGGCAATCTGGGCGCGGCGCCGTCTGTCGGCGAACCTGTCGAATCGGCCGGGGCGGTTCGCCGAGAGCACGCGGGTTTGTGACCGCTCGGCTTTCAACATCTGCAGGCGTGAGGTGTCCACGGATTCAAACGGGAGCTGCCCTTGAAAACGCTCCGTCGTGGCGGTGTTCAGTTGTCCGGCAGCGCTGAGAGCGCGATTGTGCTCCATATCAGCGCGGTAGCATTGGAAGCAGAGGGTGCGTGCGCGCGAGGTGCTGCTCCCACCGATCGGCCAGCTCGAGCGTTCCGCCCCCGCCTTTCGATTCAGAGCGTCCCGGCATACCGGACACAAACTCCTGGGTCGTTGGCCTTCCAGTTCGCCGCCGGGAAAGCTCATCCAGTTGTTTTCGGTGAGGTGAAGATCGTCCTGCGCCATGACCGCAGTGTAAGGGTGAGGCGTGACAGGGTAGGTCACAGATAATGGCGCAGTGCGCGCAATGGTTCTGAACGCGCCGGGTGCCGGTCGACTGGAGGCCGTGGAACTGCCGGTGCCGCATGCCTCATCGGGCCAGTTGCTGATTCGCGTTCTCGCGTGCGGCGTGTGCCGGACCGATCTCCACGTCGTGGATGGTGATCTGCCGAACGTCCCCATCCCGATCGTGCCGGGTCACGAAATCGTCGGGGTCGTCGATGCTATGGGCGACGGCGTGTCGGATTTCGCGCGCGGCGACCGGATTGGCATCCCGTGGCTCGGGTATACGTGTGGAACGTGTCGATACTGTCGAACCCATCGCGAAAACCTCTGTCCGAACGCGCGGTTCACCGGGTATCAGATTGACGGCGGTTATGCCGAGTACGTCGTCGCCGACGCCCGTTATGCCTTCAAGATTCCGGACGCGTACGACGATATCCATGCGGCGCCGCTGCTGTGCGCGGGCTTGATTGGGTATCGATCGTACCGGATGGCTGGAGACGCGCATCGGCTCGGACTGTATGGCTTCGGTGCGGCGGCACATCTCATCGCGCAGGTTGCGGTTCATGAAGGACGCCAGGTCTACGCCTTCACTTCCGCGGGCGACGAAGCGGCGCAGCTCTTCGCGCGACGGCTGGGCTGCGTATGGGCAGGGGCTTCGACCGATCCGCCGCCGGAGCCGCTCGATGCTGCGGTCCTCTTCGCGCCGGTCGGACGGCTCGTTCCGGAAGCGTTGTCCCGCGTGGAAGCTGGCGGTGGCGTGGTCTGCGCCGGCATCCACATGAGTGATGTACCGTCGTTTCCGTACCGGCTGTTGTGGGGAGAGCGCGTCGTGCGGTCGGTTGCAAACCTGACCCGGCAGGATGCCCGCGAGTTCCTGGCGCTTGCGACGACGGTGCCGATTCAGACGCACGTGCGGCGGTACGATCTTGCGGCGGCAAACACGGCGCTGGCCGACCTGCGCGAGGGGCGCATCGAGGGCGCGGCCGTGCTCGTGCCGTAGGAGTGCGTTCGCACTGACGCGCACCGCCGTGGAACGCAAAGGCCGCGAAGGCCGCGAAGGAATGCATTCCTTCTTTGCGTCCTTTGCGGCCTTTGCATTCAATCGTCGAAGTTGGCTCTGTAGAGTGCCCGGGGGTGTCAATGACCGAGCTCGAGTCGGCGGTCGCTGCGTGTCTCCAGGAACTGGGGATCACGTATACCCGGCATGAGCATCCGCCGGTTGCCACGGTCGAAAGTGCGCAGCCGCACTGGGCGGGGATCGACGCGACGCACTGCAAGAACTTGTTTCTTCGGAATCAGAAAGGAGATCGCCACTACCTCGTGATCGTCGAGCACTCGAAGAAGGCCGACTTACGCAAGGTCGCAGATCAGATCGGCGACGGCAAATTGAGCTTCGGATCGCCCGATCGGTTGATGAAGCATCTCGGTCTGACACCCGGGTCAGTGTCGCCCTTCGGACTCATCAACGATCGGCACCACGCGGTCCGGGTCGCGCTCGATCGCGATCTACGTTCGGCCGGACGCCTGTCGTTTCATCCGAACATCAACACGGTCACGTTCACGATCACGGCGGCGGACTTCAGCCGGTTTCTGGAGGCCTGCGGCAACAGCGTGCGGTATGTCAGTGTCTGACCGCGGTGAGGAACGAAGGAGCCTCTCGCTGCAGCGAAACAGCCGAGGGCACGGTGTACTTGTGCCCCCGGCCTGTTCGCGGCTCGTTAACTACCAGCGCGGCTCGGACCGGCGCCGGCGCGAATCGCCGCCACCCGCTGCCCCGCCGGCGTACGCCGGCTTCGGACGCGCTTCGTTTACGGTGAGGCCACGACCGCCGAGCTGGTATTCGTGCAACTCGTTGATCGCCTTTTGTGCCTCTTCGTCCGTGCTCATTTCCACGAACGCAAAGCCCCGGGCCCTGCCGGTCGCCATGTCGCGCATCACGCGCACCGACTCGACATTACCCGCACGCGAAAAGAGCTCCTGGAGAGCGTCTTCACCGGTGTCGTACGGAAGATTTCCTACATACAGTTTGCGACCCATCAACTGACTCCTCTTGTCGCAACTCGCGACAATTTGCGCTCAAACAGCGCCCTTCTCTCACGATCAGATGAAGCGTGAGTGGATTTCGTCTCGTAGCTAAGCAGAACGTCAGGAGGAGCGAGTCAGCAGAGGCTCGTTACGCCCAGAAGCAGCACAGCACGTGGCTAGATCCGACAGGGTCATTGTATCACCTTTCGGATCGCGCGGCGGCCCGCAGCCGCGACGGTCACGGAAACCGTCCCAGGGCGGTCAGCAGTTCGAGGCGGCCCCGGCGGAGCGTGTCTTCGGCAACGGCGACCGTGGTGTCGGCGTCGCGGGCACGGCGCTCGGCGTCGATCACTTCGATGTTCGTCGCCGCGCCGGCCCGGAAGCTGATGTTCACGATGTCGACGACCTGGCGCGCCTGATCGGCACCGGCGCGCGCACTCGCGAGGCCGCGTTCTGCGCTGGCCACCGCTTCGCGCGCTGCACGCACCTCTGAAGTCGCCGTCGTCATCGCGCTCATCAGCGTCGCCTGCGAGATGTCGAGCGCCGCCCGACGCTCGGTCCGCTGACCTCGACGCAATCCGCCATCGAGCAGCGGCACCGACATCTGGAGCAGGAAGCGCCAGCTGTTCTGCGGCAGAAAGAATTGCGACGGGTAAGTCGATGACGGTTGAAAGACCCCTTCCAGAAATGGCAGCGCGTCCTTGGACGAATCGCGCAGCACGCGTTCGGCGGCGTGTTGCTGCGCGGCGTACAACCGCAGATCGGGACGCCAGAAGCCCTGCGGGTTCGGCGTCGACGCGATCGCGTCGGCGGGAAGGTCGAGCGCGGGTTCGTCCATGGCATCCACAGGGCCGTCGCCGACCAGCAGGATCCCGAGCGCCTCCTGGGCGCGATACAGCGACAGACGCGCCGATTCGACCAGCCCCTCGTCGAGCGACCATTCCTGCTGTGCGCGCAACTCGTTCAGCCGGCTTCCCGTTCCGTGTTCCTGCAGTTGATGCGCCAGATCGAAATGTGCTCGCGCGACTTCGCGGGCCCGCTCGTTGGCTTCCACGACGCGGCGGCGCGCGATGATCGTGAGGTACGCATCCGCCGCGGCAAACGCGGTCTGCCGTTTCACGTCCGCGGCGTTCGCCTCGGCGACCCGTTTCCCATCCTCGGACTGAGCACGCCGCGCCCATCGCGCTGGCGCATACAATGGCATTCGAGCCTCGAGACTGGCCGTCGCCTGGTTTCGCGGCGTGACGGTTGCGCCGTCGAACTCGACGCCGCGATTCAGCGTTGTGGTGGTCACGTTGCCGTTGATCTGGGGACGCGTGGTGGATCGTGCCTCGGTGAGTAGTGCCTCGGCGCGCAGGATGCCTGCCGACGCGATGGCGGTGGAAGGATTCCTGGCAATCGCACGGGAGATGCCTTCTTCGAACGTGACGCGTTCCACCGGCACCGGCGTCTGCGCGAGAAGCGATCCGGCTGAGCGCACAGTCAGCGCGAACGCGAGCAGCGCAGGCCTGAAGGGCGTGTGAAAAAATCGACCGTAGCGCAGCCCTTTAGGGCTGCTCGGCGGCGCTGATGCAGGCCTGAAGGCCTGCGCTACGAGCCGCCGCCGATCGATTTCTTCACAGGCCCTGAAGTCCCGGCCTCCGCCAAGGCTTCGGCCAGGCTCGCCGAAGCGCCTCCGGCGCGAAAGCGGCTGCACTACGACTGTCTGAGGTCGGCAAAGGTCATTCACAAGCCACCAGCCACGAGCGTCAGTGCCAGCACCTTGCAGCGTCAGGGCCCAGCACGTTGGAGCGTCAGGTCCGAGCGCGGCCCTTACGGCCGAGGCTTTTCACAACGACGTACAAGACGGGAATGAACGCAAGGTTGAGAAACGTGGACGCGAGCATTCCGCCAGCGACGGTCGTGCCGACCGAGTGCCGCGCCTCCTGGCCGGCGCCGCTGGCGACGACCATCGGCATGACGCCGAGAATGAAGGCCAGCGACGTCATGAGAATCGGCCGCAGCCGGATCCGCGCGGCTTCCAATGCCGCTTCGACGATGGTCATCCCTCGGGCACGAAGCTGCTCGGCGAATTCGACGACCAGGATCCCGTTCTTCGCCGACAGACCGATCAGCATCACCAGTCCGATCTGGCAGTACACGTCGTTGGTGAGGCCGCGGCCTCCTTGCGCGAGCAGCGCGCCCATGATGGCCAGCGGCACCGACAGCAGAATGATGAACGGCAGCGTGAGGCTCTCGTACTGCGCCGCCAGCGTGAGATAGACGAGCAGCAGGCCGAGACCGAAAATCGCCGCCGATTGCCGGCCCGCCCTGATTTCTTCGAGCGAGATGCCGGACCATGCGTAGCTGAATCCCTGCGGCAAGGTCTCGTCGGAGAGACGCGCCATCGCCTGGAGGGCCGCGCCCGAGCTGTAGCCGGGCGCCGCGGATCCGTTGATTTCCGCCGACCGGAACAGGTTGTAGTGATTGATCGTCTTCGGGGCCGTCGCCTCGCGTACCGACACGAAGTTGCTCAGCGGCATCATGCGGCCGTCGGCGGACCGGACCGAGTAGCGTTCGATGTCCGCCGGGCTGGAGCGGAAATGGCGATCCGCCTGCACGTAGACGCGGTACGAGCGGTTGTTGAAATCGAAGTCGTTCACGTACGACGACCCGAGCAGAATCTGCATCGTACCCGTGACGTCGCTGAGCGACATCCCGAGGCTCTTGGCCTGCTCGCGGTCGATGTCGACGACCAGCTGCGGATCGTTGGCGGTGAACTGGGTGAAGAGTGCGGCCAGGCCCGGTGTCTGGTTGGCTCGTGCAATCAGCTGCTGCGCAGTCGTTTCGAGGTTCTCGATCGGGCCGCCACTCTGGTCGAGCAGCTCGTACGTGAAGCCGCCGAAGGTTCCGAGCCCGTTGATCGAGTGGACTGATTGGCCCGGCCCCTTGCGTTCGGCGAAGTCCTTGAGCTGGACGAACATGAAGCCCGCATTCGGCGCGGAGCCGGCGAAGCTGAAGCCACCCGCGGCGAAGACGCGGTGCGACTCCGGCTGCTTCTGCAGGACCTGCTCGGCCTGCCTGACAACGTCCATCGTGTAGTCGAGCGACGCCCCTTGCGGCGCCTGAACCAGGACGAACACGTACCCCTGATCCGCATCGGGCACGAACCCTGACGGCACGCGGGTATAGATCCAGTAGGTTGCTCCGAGCAGCGCCACGAAGACGAGCGCCACAAGCGCGCGCACGCGGATCAACCCGCCCAGCGCAGACACCAGCGCCGAAGTCCCGCCGTCGATCACGCGATTCACGGTGCGGAAGAACACGCCCTTCGGCTTCTCCGCCCGGCCGAGCAGCAGCGCCGACAACGCCGGCGTCAGCGTCAGCGCATTGAAGGCCGAAATCACCATCGAGACGGCGATGGTCAGCGCGAACTGCTGGTACAGCCGCCCGGTCGTGCCCGGAAAAAACCCGACCGGCACGAAGACGGCGGCGAGCACCAGCGCCGTGGCGATGACGGCGCCGGTCACCTCGGCCATCGCAGCCGATGAGGCTTCGCGCGGCGATTGATGGAGCTGGTGGATGTGCCGTTCGATGTTCTCGATGACGACGATCGCATCGTCGACGACCAGACCGGTCGCGAGCGTGATGCCGAAGAGCGTCAACGTGTTGATTGAAAACCCAAACAGCTTCACGAACGCAAACGTGCCGACCAGCGAGACCGGGATCGTGATGGCGGGAATCAGCGTGGTGCGCCAGTTCTGCAGGAAGAGGAACATCACCAGGACGACGAACGCGACCGCCTCGACGAGCGTCGTCACCACTTCCCGGATCGATTCCGCCACCACGGTCGTGGTGTCGAACGCAACCTCGATCTTCAGCCCGGGCGGGAAACGTTTCGACAGGCGGTCGATCTCCGCCGAGACGTCGCGATAGACCTGCAGCGCGTTGGCCGTGGGCAGCTGCAGGACGCCGAACCCGACGGCATCACGCGCCTGGTACCTCAACGCCGTGGAATAGCTCTCGGCGCCGAGCTCGGTGCGGCCGACGTCCTTCACCCGGACGACGGCGCCATCGGGCGAACGCTTCAGGATGATGTTCTCGAACTGCACCGGATCGGTGAGGCGGCCCGCCGCGCGCACGCTGATCTGAAAGGTCTGGCCCTGTCGCGCCGGCGGCGCGCCGACCTGTCCCGCCGCCACCTGCGCGTTCTGTTCGCGCAACGCCTGCACGACTTCATCGGCGGTCACCTTGCGGCCCGCCAGCTTGTCGGGATCGAGCCAGAGCCGCATCGCGTAGCGGCCGATGCCGAACACCTGCACGTCCCCCACACCCGGCACGCGCTTCAACTCGTCCTTCACGAACCGATCGACGTAGTTGCTGATGAACAACGGGTCGTACTCGCCGTGTTCAGCAAACGCCGCGGCGGCGAGCACGAAGTTGGTCGATACCTTCGTCACCGAGATGCCGACCTGCTTCACCTCGTTCGGCAGCAGCCCTTCCGCCTGCGAAATCCGGTTCTGCACGTCGACCGCGGCGACGTCGAGATCGCGCGTCGGGTCGAATGTCACCACGATCGCGCAGGTGCCATCGTTGCCGCTCGTCGACGTCATGTACTGCATGCCCTGCACGCCGTTGATGACCTGTTCGAGCGGGACCGTCACGGCCGTCTCGACCGTCTGGGCGCTCGCGCCGTTGTAGAACGCGACCACCGATACCTGCGGCGGCGCGAGCTCCGGAAACTGGGCGATGGGCAGCGTCGGAATCGCCAGCACGCCTGCGAGGATGATGACCAGCGAGCACACGCTCGCCAGAATCGGACGACGGATGAAGGTGTCTACGAACACGGTTCTTCAACTCTCAAGTTTCAACTCTCAACGCTCATATCTCAAAGTCTCAAAGTCTCAACCAAGACGCTCAAATCTCGACGCTTACTCGACGACTGTCAAGTGTCAACGCTGATTTGCGCCCGGTCCGTGATTATCGACGGTGCGTGACGTTGTTTCAGCGTTCAGACTCGAGCCTCGAGCCTTGACAGTTGAGAGTTGACAGTTGAGAGTTGAGAGTTGAGACCTGCGTCAGCTCAGGGACTCGCTTGAATCGGTGCGCCGTCCGCGAGCTTCTGTGCGCCCGACACCACGATGCGCTCGCCCGGCTTGATGCCGTTGAGCACGGGATACGCGTCGCCGGTGATCGGGCCGACTTTAATCGCCCGCTGTCTGGCGACGAGCTTTCCGCCTCCGTCCTCGGCGACGAACGCAAAGAACTGTCCGTTGATGCGCACGACGGCGGTCACGGGAACCACGAGCCCTTCGGCGGTCTTCCAGACGATCCGCGCACGGACGAACTGGGACGATCGCAGGCGTCCGTCGGGGTTGCGGACGATGCCTTTCACGAGCACCGATTGCGTCTGGTCGTCCACCTGCGGCGAGATGAAGCCGATAGCCGTCGTGGCCAGCTCCTGTTCGCTGTCGCTGCTGAAGACACGGAGGGGCAGGCCTTTTGCGAGATCACGCGCCCGCTCGATTGGGACCGACACGTACAATTCGAGAGTCTCATTCTGATCGATGGTCGTGAGCACGGTCTGCGGCGTGACCTGGTTCCCCACGCGCACCGGCACGTCGCCGACGGTCCCGGCCGTTGGCGCGCTGACCGTGTAGTAGCGGAGCTGCACTTCCTGCTGCTGCAGCTGCGCCTGCAGCGCCTTCAGTTGCGCCTCGGCCGTCCGCAGGCCGGTTTCCGCCTGTTCGAGCTCCTGTTTGCTGATCGCTCCCGCGGCGAACAGTTCGCCGGCGCGCTGCTGCTGCTGTCGCGCGAACGCGACGTTGGCTTCCCGTGCCGCGCGCTCCGCTTCCTGACTGAGGACCGCGGCCTGCTGGCGGCGTGGATCGATCTGCACCAGCGGCGCTCCCTCCCGGACGCGGTCGCCCGACCTCACGAGGATCTGTGTGATCTGCCCGTCGATCTGCGGCTGGATGGCCGTGGAGCGCAGCGACTTGAGGGTGCCGATATATTCAGTGGTGTCGTCGATGGCCGTTACACGCGCCGGCGAGACCGCGACGGGCGTCGGGGGCAGCGCCGGGGGCGCAGCCGACTGCGTCGTGTTGCACGCGATGGCTGCGAGCGCAGCGAGGGCGAGGACCGTACCCGCACGCGGAACCTGGAGCACGTCTTCTTGTACTACAGGTAGGGCAGGTAGGGCAGGTAGGGCAGGACGATGCGGCACGCGCAGAGGCCTGCGGCATAGATGTTGGATGTCGGAGGATACTCATGCCGCTCAGACATCACTCGCTGGTTGCGTGGCAACGCGCGGACGACCTCTTCATCCACCTGCATCAACTCACGCTGAAGTCTTTTCCGGCCCTTGAACGGTTTGAGTTAGGCGGACAATTGCGCCGCGCGGCTTATTCGGTTCCCGCAAACATCGTGGAAGGATTTGCGCGAAGATACAGGCGCGCCCGACTCCACTTCCTGAACATCGCTGAATCGTCTCTCGCCGAAGTTGGGTACTGCCTACACGTGGCAAGGAGACTTGGGTATCTCAGCGACACGGAATATTCAGCGTTGGAGATCCGGATAAAGCAAGTCGGCGCGCCTCTGAGCGGTCTTGTCCGCGCCGCTCATTTGCTGCCAGTCGCTGCGGCCGCCGCCGGGGCTGTCGTCGGTGGCGCAATCGTCGCCTTGCTTTTTCAAATATCACGCTGATCGGTGCGACGTCACAAATCCGGCGCCCGCGCGAATGCAACGGCTAGGGCAGGTAGGGCAGGTAGGGCAGGTAGGGGGTAGGGCATACACGGGTACCTGGCCCTACCCACCTACTGACCCGCCCTGCCTGCCCCACCTGCCCTACCCGCCCTACCTACCCGCCCGACCCTACCTACCCGCCCGACCTGCCCTACCCGCCCCACCTGCCCTATTCGGCCCGCAGCGCCACCATCGGGTCGATTCGCGTCGCGCGGAGCGCAGGCAGATAGCTGGCGGCCAGCGCCGACACCGCGAGCAGGACCGGCACGGCAACGAACGTGACGATGTCGGTCGGGCTGACGTCGAACAGCATGCTCGCAATCAACCGTGAGGCGGCGAACGAAGCCGCCAAGCCAATAACCACACCGATCAGCGTCAGACGAACCGCCTGCAGCACGACGAGCCGCAGGACGTCGGATCGGCTCGCGCCAAGCGCCATCCTGATCCCGAGCTCGCGCGTGCGCTGGTTCACCGAGTACGCCATCACGCCGTAGATGCCGATGATGGCCAGCATGAGCGACAGCCCCGCGAACACCACGAGGAGCGATGCGCCCATGCGAGGCGCCCACAGCGACTGACCGAAAATCTCGTTCAGCGTGAAGACGCCAGTGAGCGGCAGGTTGCGATCCAGCTGCTGCACTTCGCTGCGAACGGTCCCGAGCACCGCCTCCGGACTTGCCGCCTTCACGAACAGCGACAGCTGCGGCTGAGACACCTGCGTCGTCGCCTGATAGATAAACGGCGTCGGCTCTTCGCCGATGAAGTTGTACTTGCTGTCCTTCGCGATGCCGACCACCTGCTGGAAGTTGTCCTGGCCGAAGAACTTGAACCGTTTGCCGATGGCGTCCTGGTCGGGCCAGAACCGCTTCGCCATCGTCTCGTTGACGATGACCGCAGCGGGCGTGTTCGGTTGATCCGTTTCCGCGAGGTCACGGCCGCAAACGAGCGGAATGCCCAGCGTTTCCAGATAACGCTGACCGGCGACGGTGATCTGGACCAGTCGACCGCTGCGACGATCGGAGGTGTCTTGTCCTTCCAGAAACACCGTGCGTGCGAACCCACCGGCGAACAGCGGCACCGTGCTCGCCAGCGCGGCCGACCGGACACCTGGTACTGACGCCGCGCGTTCGAGGACGCGCTGCTGGAACTGGCGGCCCCGTTCCTCCGTGTACCCCTGTGCACCGAGATCGAACGACATGACGGCGAGGTGCTCGGCGTCGAACCCGGGGGCAATCCGCTGCGCGTGCTGGAGGCTGCGCAGGAACAGCCCGGCGCCGATGAGCGCCACGAGCGACAAGGCGATTTGCGCGGCGACGAGCAGGTTGCGCAGGTTGAACATCCGGTTCGACCCGGTGGGTGCGCTGGTCTTTTCCTTCAGTTCGACCGCGAGATCGGGACGCGACGACTGGACGGCCGGCGCCAGACCGAACACCACGCCGGTAATAAGCGACAGGCCGAGCGTGAACAGCAGGACGCGCGCGTCAGGGTGAAGATCGACGGCGTCGGGCTGCAGGAACGGCGGCCGATACGACCACAGCAGGTCCTGCGCCCAGTACGCGAGCACCAGGCCGAAGGCGCCGCCGACCAGCGCGAGCAGCGTGCCTTCGGTCAGCAGCTGGAGCACCAGCCGGCCGCGGCTCGCGCCGAGTGACAGACGCACGGCAATTTCCTTCTGCCGCACGGCGGCGCGCGCCAGCAGCAGGTTGGCGACATTGGCGCACGCGATGAGGAGCACGAGCCCAACAATCGTCATCAGCAGCCCGCCGGCCATGACCAGGTTGTTGCGGAACCCCGGATTGATGGTGGCCTGCGCCAGCGGCACGATCGTGACGTTCCGTCCCTTGTTCTCGTTCGGATATTCCTGTTCGAGCTGCCGCGCAATCGTCTTCAGGTTGGCTTCGGCCTGGCGCACGCTGGTGCCAGGCTTCAGACGGCCGGTCACATTGAACACGAGACCCCGCCGGCTGTTCGGCTCGGCCAGCTCGCGGAAGAACCCGGTGGTGGTCACCGGATACGTCATATAGGGCACCCACATCGCCGGCGCCCCGATTGCGTTCGTCCCCTTGAACCCCTTCGGCATGACGCCGATGACGGTGAACGACTGGCCGTTGACGGTCACCGTGCGCCCGACGGCTGCGGGATCGCCGCCGAAGCGTTTCTGCCATTCGCCGTAACCAAGCACGGCGACGAGCCGCTCGCCCGGGTTCTTGTCCTCGTCGGCCATGAACGTCCGCCCGGCGGCCGGTTTTGCGCCGAGCACACTGAAATAGTTGCCGCTGACGATTTCGCCGAACAGTTGCTGCGGTTCGCCGTTGGCGACCGACACGTTCAACGGAATGCCGGTATGAGCCGCGAGGCCGGCAAAAACCTCGTTCTTGTCGCGCAGGTCGCGGTAGTTCAGCGGCGAGATCTGCAGGAACCCGAGCGCGCTGTTCTGATTCCGCTCGTCGGTGGTCCAGACCGACACGAGCTGCGACGGGTCCTCGACCGGAAGCGGGTTCAACAGGACCGCGTTGACCAGCGTGAACATGGTCGTGTTCGCGCCGATGCCGAGTGCGAGCGAGAGCGCGGCAATCACGGTGAATGCGGGCGCCTTCACAAGCAGACGCGCGCCGTACTTCAGATCCTGCAGGAATGTGGACATGATCTGATCTTAGACGCACCAGAGCACGGTTCAGTTCGGCCTACCCGTTCGTATAGCCGGATGTCATGGCGGGTCGCGTATCATGGAGGCGTGGCTCATCCAGAACGAATACCTCGAACCGCGGCCCCGGCGGCCGGCGGCAATGCAAGAAGCGCAGACGCGACAAGTGATGACGCGAAACCGCCAAAGAAGGCCTTCACGCCCGGCGCATGGGAAGAAGCGCGCGCGCTCATCTGGACGCACCGCAAACGCCTCGCGATGGGTCTCGGGTTGATGATCGTCAACCGTCTCTCCGGGCTGGTCCTGCCGACGACGACCAAATATTTCGTCGACGACGTGATCGGACAGGGTCGCTGGGAGCTGCTGCCGCGGCTGGCCATGGCGGCTGGCGGGGCGACGATTGTCGACGCCGCGACGGCCTTCGCCAACTCACAGGTTCTCGGCGTCGCCGCGCAGCGCGCCATCACCGAGATGCGGAAAGACGTCGAGGCGCACGTCATGCGGCTCCCGATCCGCTATTTCGATTCGACGAAGAGCGGCATCCTCATCTCGCGCATCATGACCGACGCGGAAGGCATCAGGAACCTCGTCGGCACCGGGCTCGTGCAGTTGACGGGATCGATCCTCACCGCCGTGATGGCGCTCGCCGTCCTGATCTATCTGAACTGGCGTCTCACATCCATCACGATCCTGATTCTCGGCGCCTTCGGCGGCGGCATGGCGACGGCGTTCAAACGTCTGCGGCCGCTGTTCCGCGAGCGCGGCCAAATCAACGCCGAGGTGACCGGCCGGCTCGCCGAAACGCTCGGCGGCGTCCGCATCGTGAAGTCCTACACCGCCGAAAAACGCGAGGAGCTCGTGTTCGCCAGGGGCGCGCACCGGCTGTTCCGCAACGTCGCGAAATCGCTCACCGGCGTGTCGGCGGTCACGGCGCTGTCATCCGTCGTCATCGGCACGACCGGCATCGCCATGATGGTCATCGGCGGCACGTCGATCCGCAACGGCACGATGACAGTGGGCGACCTGTTCATGTACCTCTCGTTCACCGCGCTGATGACCATGCCGGTGATCCAGCTGGCGTCGATCGGGACGCAATTGAGCGAAGCCTTTGCCGGTCTCGATCGAATCCGCGAGATTCGGCGAATGGCTACCGAGGACCAGGAAGACCAGTCGCGTGCCGCACTGCCCCACATGTATGGCGAGGTTGTCTTCGACGACGTCACGTTCGAGTACAACCCGGGCGTGGCCGTGCTGGAGCGCGTATCGTTCCGCGCGCCGGCGGGATCGACGACAGCGCTGGTCGGATCGAGCGGATCGGGCAAGAGTACGTTGATCAGCCTCGTGATGACGTTCAACCGGCCGAAGTCAGGACGCGTGCTCGTGGATGGACACGATCTCACCACGGTCAAGCTGCGCGACTACCGCGGCCATCTGGGCGTCGTCCTGCAGGACAATTTCCTCTTCGACGGGACGATCGCCGAGAACATCGCCTACGCAAGGCCGCACGCGACGCGCGACGAGATCAAGGCCGTGAGCCGCATCGCGCATTGCGACGAGTTCATCGAGTCGTTCGAGAAGCAGTACGACACCATTGTCGGCGAGCGCGGCGTGCGGCTGTCGGGCGGACAGCGCCAGCGCGTGTCCATCGCCCGTGCGATCCTGGCCGACCCGCGGATCCTGATCCTCGACGAAGCGACGTCGAGTCTCGACAGCGAGAGCGAGGCGATGATCCAGGACGGTCTGCGATCGCTGCGCCATGGCCGAACGACCTTCGTCATTGCGCACCGGCTGTCGACCATCCAGAGCGCCGACCAGATTCTCGTGCTCGAGCACGGTGAAATCGTCGAGC
>QHWF01000937.1 GCA_003222455.1 Acidobacteriota bacterium | reverse complement strand
CCGCCTTGGAAAACCAGCGCGTGAGCTGCTCGCTCGTACATCCGGTCTGCTCAAATCGGACACGCACCTCGGCGCCGACCTCATACCGCGGGGCGCTGATCGATGGCCCGATTGCGGCGACGAGATCGCCGGCACGGCTGCCGAACTCGCGACCCAATGCTTCAACGGCGATCTGCGGTACCCGTGCAGCCAGACCGCGCCAGCCCGCATGCGCCGCAGCAACACAGCCGGTTCGGCGATCGCCGATCAGCAGCGGCACACAATCGGCAGTCTGAATGGCGAGCGCGACCGAGGAGTCGTCCGTCACCAGGATGTCGGCGTCCTCGAGGCGATGGCCGCGTTCCCGGCCCTTTTTGTGCACCACGACTGCCGCTCCATGCACTTGTCGTGCGCGCATCAGATCCAGTCTCGAAACGCCTATTGCCCCTGCAACTTCGTCCCACCCCGGCACGCGCTCGCCATCGGCCGCGGAACCCAGGATCCACGATCGGGTCGTGAACAGATGATCGGCGCAGGTGTCGAGCGCTTCGCACACCAGCGCCGGCCCGTGGGTCGCCTGCACCCACTTGAAGCCTCGGGAAAGCTCAGGAAGCATATATAAATGATGCCCCACATCATCGGAATCGGGCTGGACGCCACCGACATCCCCCGCATTTCGAGCGCCATCGAGCGGTACGGCGACCGCTTCCTTCACCGCGTCTTCACCGAGGACGAGATCGCCTATTGCCTCCGGCGCCGGAACGCCGCCCCTCACTTTGCCGGTCGTTTCGCGGTCAAGGAGGCGGCCATGAAGGCGCTCGGCACCGGTCATTCGCTGGGTGTCATGTGGCGTGACGTCGAGGTGGTCCGCCGGGGCGGGCCGCCGCAACTCCAGTTGCACGGCGGTGCGGCCAGGAGATTCGCGTCCATCGGCGGCCGAACCTCCTTCGTGACAATCACTCACAGCGACGCCCTCGCCTTCGCGCAGGTGATTCTCCTGGGCGAATGACGGTCCCGCCGCGCACGGCAGTTGGCAATCGATCCAGCAGCCCTGGGCGGCTCCGAAGCATCCGCAGATCCCACATCGCTTAACACGCGGCGCATCCGTCATTTGCGCAGACGCCACCGGCGTCCGCCACAACGGCACCGCGCTTGATCAGTCATGTAACGCCTGCCCACAGCCGCTCGATAGCGGGCGGCTCACGAGCGCTGAAGCGCTGCGAGGAGTGCCGAGCATGACGATCAAGATCACAGCCAACGACAAGGGCAATCCGCCGGGGAAACTGGCCGACGCGGAGCTGCACTTCAGCGACGGGCCGCTCGAAGGTCTCAAGCTGATCGGGTTCTCGATTTGGGAGCGGCGCGTCGGCCCGGGCCGCAATGTCACGTTCCCCGCGCGCCAGTACAGCGTGAACGGCGTCGCGCGCTCATCCTCGAGGCGTTTCAGGACCACGAGGAACGCGCCGCAATCCCGGGTTAGAGAACGTCACGATCGAACGCAGAGGTCGCAAGGACGCAAAGGAAGACCGGATTTCTCTGCGGCCTTCGCGGCCTTTGCGTTCCAAAACGGCGTCAGGTTAGTGGGACACGGTCCTTGGCGCGAATCGGGCGATCGTGTAATCGGTATAAACCCTTTGCCGCTGCGCTCGCTGGTCAGGAAAGCACGGGCAGGAGCTTGACGTTTTCGCGCGCGCGCTTGGGAGGAAGCGTCCACTCTTCGCGAAGCGACTTGGCGAACTCCTCCTCGAAAAATGGCCGCTTCAGACCGCCGTCGATCACGTCCCACGGCAGCATGGCGTCGGCAGTCCGATCGCGGAAAATGTAGAACTCGTCGTCTATGCCGGCTTCGGCCACGGCGGCACGCCAGTTCCCGCCGTTACGTTCGGCGGCTTCGATGGCCGGCGCCACACGCCGATCGCCGAGTGAAAGGAGCGCCTGATAGTACGAGTGCCGTTCGGACTTGATGTTGAAGTACACGTTGTCGATGTCGGCCATCAGGCTGCGTAACCGCTTGATCTTGCGATCAACCGCCGCCGAATCTTCCATCGGCAGCCATTGGTACGCGGTGCCCGGCTTCGGAATCAGCGGGTTCACGCTGCCGACGATGCGACCGATCTGGCCGCGCGATCGGGCGTGCTTCATCATGCGATCGCGAATCTGCAGGGTGAGATCGCGAATCGCCACGAGATCATCGTCTGTCTCAGTGGGGAGGCCGATCATGTAATACAGCTTCAGGTTTTCGATGCCGCTCGCGAAGATGAGCTCGGCCCGATCGAGAATCTCGTCGTTCGTTACCGTCTTGTTGATCACCCGGCGCAGCCGATCGGATCCTGTTTCCGGCGCAATCGTAATCGTCCGCTCGCCGCTGGCCCGCAGGAGCGACACGATCGGGACCGTCAGATCGTCCAGTCGGAGCGACGCGGGGCTGATGGCGAACCCCATCTCCTGAAGCCTGGCAAGGATGCGTTCGATGTCCGGATGATCGCAGAGTGCAATGGAGACCAGCCCCACGCGACTCGCGTACCTGCGGGCGGCCTCGGCACGCTGCAGGATCCGATCGGCCGGAAAGGCGCGAACGGGCAGGTAGTTGTAACCGGCCCAGCAGAAGCGACACAGGTTGGCGCAGCCTCGCACGACTTCGACGAGGAAGCGCGCACCGAATTCTGTATCGGGCGTGAAGATGCTCGTGCCAGGCGGATCCACCGCATCGGTGGTCTTCAGTGCCGCTTTCCGGACCGGCATCGGCGCGCCGTACGCCGCGAATTCCGGGTTCACGGTGTAGCTGGCCAGCGTGCCGTCCGATGCATAGGAGGGCGTATAGAACGACGGGACATAGAACCCGCGTTCGCCGGCCAGCAGGCGCAACAGATCGGCGCGATCGGTCGCGGCCGAAAAGGCCCGCCCGAGCGCTGGCGCCAGAACTTCGCCTTCGCCTGCGGCAATCACGTCGGCAAACGGCGCAAGCGGCTCCGGATTGACGAACGTCACCGCGCCGCCGATCACGACGAGCGGATGTCGGTGAGTGCGCTCCGCGGCATATCGGGGAACGCCCGCCAGCCGCAGCAGCGTGAGCACGTTCACGTAGTCCCATTCGAAGGACACGGAGAACGCGATCACGTCGAATTCACCGACGGGTGTCTGCGACTCGAGCGTCAGGATCGGCGCTCTGGCGGCGGCCATCTCCGCGAGCTCCTGCTTCGGCGGCAGGAAAAATCGCTCGCAGACGATGTCCTCTTCGTCATTGAACAACCGGTACATCGTCTGGAAGCCGAGGTTCGACATGCCGACCCAGTACGTGTTCGGAAACGCCAGAGCAAGGCGCAGACGATGGCCGTGCGGCTTCGTGACGAAGCCAACTTCTTTAGCGAGGATTTGCCGTGCGTGTTCGCGTTGTTCCCAGGATTTCATTCGATTGCCTCGAGGCG
>QHWF01000936.1 GCA_003222455.1 Acidobacteriota bacterium | reverse complement strand
CCACGAGCATGACGACGGCGATGCCGAGCGCCGCGACGCGCGTGAGCAGGCCGATCACCAGGCCGAGCGGGCCGAGGAATTCCGCCATCACCGCAAGGAACGCGAGCGCCGGCGGGAAGCCAGACTTCGTGAAGTACGCCATAGTGCCCCTGAAGCCATTACCGCCGAACCATCCGAGCGTCTTCTGCGCGCCGTGCGGGAACATGACGGCGGCAATGGTCAGCCTGAGGATTAGTGGAACAACGCCGCCATTCGTCCCGACGAGCCAGTCGATCATGACAACCTCCAGAAGCTTTCGGGAGTGCCCGGATGTGATCCGGTAAGCGTGGCGGGCGGGAGACTCTCCCGCCCGCCCGTTTGGGACTACGGAGCCTCGGTCCCGCTGATGCTGCTGTCGCTGCTGTCGGCCCATGCCGCGGTGGTGGCACCGAAAGCCGCGAACACGATCAGGAGTGCGAATGCGATCCGCTTCATCATGTCCTCACCTCCCATCTCACCAATTGAGACGAGACGGATGCGGCAGCGGTTGCAGGAAGGCCGGGTGTGATCATCGTGGCGGCTCTCGCATCGAGGCTCAGCGCAGGCTGACGACGATGACCGCTGCGAGCACGAGCGCAAAGGCCGCCGCTTCGTTCGATCGCCCACGAGATCAGAATCGCCTTCCACAGCGGCGCTTCCTTGAAGCGCAGGTGCCCGTACCACGCCGCGGTCATGAATACGTTCGACGCGAACAGTAGAGCGATCGTCTTCACGGGATCTCCTATTCCTTCCCCGGTTTGGATTCCTTCGGCGTCTCTTTCGAGGGCGCGACAACGGAGCCGGGGAACCGGGACGTCGTTTTTGGCAAGAACGCGGAAGCCCTCGCGATCCCGGGAGTCCGGGCCGAGAGAAGAGGATATCGAGCCCTGCGGTGCGTGCGCCCGATCGTGGATTTTTGCGCAAATCTTTGAGTCGCCAGCGCACGTATCGACGGCGGCCATCACAAAAGAGAACGAGCTGACCATGAAGAGCTTCTTCACAGGCTTGGACAAGGGGGACGCAATGACTCGAACTCAGGGGAGCACAGTCATCGTGGGGCTTTGTGTCGCGCTGGTCGCAAGTGCCGCGTGGGCAGAGAGTAGCCCGTTCGTCGGCCGGTGGCACTGGAACCGGGCGCAATCCACTCTGCCCCCCGGCGAGCCGTGGCCGAATGATGTCGTGAGCGAGATCTCGCGCGCGGATGGCGACTCAGTGACCTGGTCGGTGACGATCGTCACGCCAGACGGCGAGTCCCATGTTGTGACGCTCGAGTCTGGAGCCGACGGCGAGTCCCATCGCATCAGCAGCGATACGACAGCGTCCGTCCGTCTGATCGGTAGCGGTCTGCAGACGATTTTCAAGGGCCCGTCCGGTCGATCGGACGTCCAGACGTGCACGGTCTCAGCGGACAACCAGAAGATGACATGCAAGGGCGTATTGACCGACTGAGCCAGCCACCGCGCGGGCTACGTCGACGTATACGACCGGATGTTAGGAGAGGGGCAGCAATGAATCGCAGGCGAATTTTGACGCGAACAATACTGGTGTTGCTGCTGGTCGGCGTCGGTTTGGGCCTGACCGCTTGCGGAGAGCCCGTTGGTTACGGACCCGTTGGTTACGGGCCCGACGTTTACGGCCCTGACGTATACGTCGATGGCTGGTTCGGTGGTGGCTGGGGTCATCGCGACTTCGATCATCGCCACTTATGGGCACTCAGGATTCGCCGGGCATGGCGGCGAAGGTGGCCATGGCGGCTTCGCCGGACATGGTGGTGGCTTCGCCGGACATGGTGGTGGCTTCGCCGGACATGGTGGTGGCGGCGGGCATGGCGGCGGCGGCCACCGTTGAGAGTTGAGACAGGGCATCCTGCTGTCGGGGCCGGCACGCGGCCCCGGCTGGACGCGCATCCGTGGTGCGAATCGATCATGCGAGCGTTCATCCGGGTCGAGGACGCCGTCTATGTGGGTCTGGGCACGCTGCTGGCGGCGATGGCGGTCGCGCTGCTTGTCGCGGTGGCGATCTCCTTCGCGCACACGCTGCTGGCCGACACGCTGCCAGGCCATGCGGTGCAGCTGCTCGACCGGCTGCTCCTGATCCTGATGATCGTCGAGATCCTCTACACCGTGCAGGTCTCCTTCAGCGAGCACGCGCTCGTACCGGAGCCGTTCCTGATCGTCGGCCTGATCGCCACGATCCGCCGCCTCCTCGTACTCACCGCAGAGTTCGCGCGACTGGTCGAAAGCAACACCGCGGCGTTCCGGGCGGCGATGCTCGAGCTCGGACTGCTGACCGTCATGATCGTGGCTCTGGTCGTCTCGCTCGTCGTTCTCAAACGGAATACTGCGCACGGCTCGTGATGGGAAGATGGCCCGAGGTGCACGCTGGCTTTCGGATTCTTGCGGAAACCTTCAGTCAATGCACTCGGCGCTCGGAATGAGCGCGTCCTAACGATCGTTCAGGGCCGAAGTACGCCGCCATGCTCTCGATTTGATTGGAGTGGAAGATGTCGACCTACCTCGAGGCACCGGTACGAACCGAGCGCCAGCCCCTGAGCATCGCCAGCACGGTAGCCCGACTGGCACTGATCGGCGTCGCTCTCGCAGTCGTCGCAGGAACCTTCGCCTATCTCGGCGGCTGGTTCACTCCGAACAATCTGACCCCGGCCCGGTTCGCCGACGCGTTCGAGCGCGTCGACGGCGTCCATGCCGGCTTTCGTCGCAACCATGCCAAAGGCGTGGGCATTTCCGGATTTTTCGAGAGCAACGGGAATGGAGTGCGTTTCTCGAAGGCGGTTGTCTTCCACCCCGGCCGCGTGCCCGTGGTCGGGCGCTTCTCGTTGTCCGGCGGCCAGCCGGACGTCGCCGACAGCGCCGATGCGGTGCGCGGCCTCGGGCTTCAATTCAATCTGCCGGACGGC
>QHWF01000040.1 GCA_003222455.1 Acidobacteriota bacterium | reverse complement strand
CACCGGCGGACATTCCTCAGTTGGCCCAGTCACTCTGGGTCGACACCGAATCGCTCCTGCCGGTCCGGTGGGCGCTCATGTCCGTCGCCGATCCTGAACGCCGTGTTCCGGCAAAACCGTACACCGTTCTGAACGTGCGTTACGACAACGCAAGCAACATCCAACCGCCGCGCGGTGTCACGCCACCAGACTGTGTTCAGTAAGTTCATAAATCGCCAACGCACCAGGTTGTCGGTTTCGGCCCTAGCGGCCATTCCGTGTCAATCAATCCACATACGTGTCAGACGTCCCACGGCCGCGCCGAGGCGGCGGCGCTCTCGTGAGCGCACACATGACGACGTCGATCTGCGCAAAATCGTGCATCGGCGACCGGTTGCGTCCGGTCGATCGACGCAGAAGCGATAATGAGGATCGCTGGCATAACGCCTGCACTCGAGCCTCCCATGCGCATACGATACGGCCTTCTGGTGCTGACCCTGGTGACGGTGTCGACAGCCGCCCGCGCGCAAACCGTGCTCACCGTCGTCATCGGCCAGCCGACCGGGGAGTTGTCGAGCCGCGAGCAAGCCGCGGAAGTCCGCGTCCGCTTTTCCGAGCCGATGGTGCCGATCGGCCGGCTGCCCGAGCAGGTGACGGCGCCGTTCTTTTCGTTCCGTCCGGCGGTGACCGGCACGTTCCGGTGGGCGAGCCCGCCGCTGCTGGTGTTCACGCCCGACCCGAAACGTCCGCTGCCGCACGCGACGCGCTACGACGTGACGATCGGGGCGAGTGCGGCCGCCGTGAGCGGACGCACGCTTGGCCGGCCGTTCACGTTCTCGTTCACGACGCCGACGGTGCGGCTGCTGCAGACGCAGTGGTACAGGCTGAACGGACGATTCGATCAACCGATCGTGATCGCGTTGCGATTCAATCAGCCGGTGCGGCCGTCCGACATGGCGTCGCACGTGACGCTGCGATACGAACCGCACGAATGGGGTCGTCCATGGATGACGACGGCCGAACGTGCGCGAATGGGCGCCGAGACGGCGCGCTTCGACGCGAAGGTCGCCTCGACGATGGCCGTCGTCAACTCGCAGGCGCCGCTTGCGGTGCGCCTCGCCGTCGACTGGGACAAGAAACGGTTCCCTCAATCGTCCGACCTGGTGGTGCTGCAAACGGGAGCCCCGCCCTCGCCGGACGGCTGGCTGCGCGTCACGATCGACAATCGCGTGCCGGGCCAGGAGGGATCGGCCACCCCTGCCAACGCGCAGTCGTACACGATCCATCTGGAGCCGACGCTGTTCGTCGACCATTTCAACTGTTCCACAGCATGCGATGCGGATGCCTACAACGCGGCCCACGTCCGTTCTTTGAGAGTCGCGCGCGACGAGCTCGTCCGCGCCGCCACTGTCCGCGACCTGACGAACCCGCGTCTGGAGCGGGCCGTCGCACGCGCCGCGACGCCACGGGACATGCCAGCTTATCGCGCTGAGAACCTCACGTACTTTACGTTCGAAGATCTTGGATTCGAGCGGCAGCCGCCGGCGAGTACGTACGCGATCAGGATCGATTCCACCCTGCAGACCGACGACGGCCAGACACTCGGATATGCATGGACCGGCATCGTCGAAAACTGGCACGACCGCGCGTTCACCAGCTTCGGCGACGGGCACGGTGTCTGGGAGAAGGGCGGCGGTCCGCTGCCGTTCTACGCGCGCAATTTCGCCGACGCCTGGCAATGGGCGCGCGGAATCACGATCGATCAGTTGATGCCGACGCTCGTGGATTTGAAAAAGAGCTTTTTCCACGCCGCTCCGCCCGGCGATGGCGAGCACCGCATGCTCGGCGGCGCGGCGGACGAAGTACTGTCGCACGGACTTGATTTATCCAGCGCCCTTTCGCCGGGAGGAACAGGGCTTGTCTGGGCGGCGATCAGGCCCGGCCAGACGATCGCCCGCTCCCGTCGATTCGGCGGCGCCGCCGTGGCCGCCTCCGTTGTGCAGGTCACGAATCTCGGAATCACCGTCAAGGACAGCCCGCAGAACACGCTTGTGTTCGTGACACGCCTCGACAACGGTGCCCCCGTCGGCAGCGCAAGCATCTCAATCATTCGCTTGGATAACACGACCGCCTGGAGCGGCCGGACCGACGACCAGGGCATTGCGATCGCACCCCGGATGCGGCTCCGCGATCCAGCTCCCTGGTGGGACCGCCAGCTCCGTTTTGTCGTCACCGCGGCCAAAGACGGCGACATCGCGTACGTCGGCAGCGACTGGAACGAAGGGATCGAGCCGTTTGCGTTCGGCGCGCGCTACGACTTGACAGAGGCGCAGCCGCTGCTGCGCGGCACCGTTTTTTCAGATCGCGGCGTGTACAAGCTGGGCGAAGAGATTCACTTCAAAGCCATTCTCCGACGTGACACGCCGTCCGGCATCGAGCTGATCCCCGACGCGACACCGGTGTACCTCGCCGTGCGAGACAGCCAGAACAAGCTGGTCGACCACCGGACGGTCACGACCAACGCCTGGAGCAGCACCGAGTGGACATTTCGCCTCCCGGTCAATGGTGCGCTGGGTAATTACGAGGTCGCCGCGACCCTCGAGAAGAAGGCACTCGAGGAGCGCACGCCGAACCTGGCGCAGGCTATCGAGGACGAAGATCCGCCGCTCTGGCGGAACATCGTCCGCGGGGATTTCCTTGTCGCCGCCTATCGACGACCGGATTTCCGCGTCGACGCGAACCTGGCGGGGGATCTTCCCTTTGCCGGCACGACCCTCAAAGGGGTCGTCGATGCGCGCTATCTCTTCGGGGCGGCGATGGCGAACCGGCCCGTGACGTGGACCTACTCACGGTCCCCCGTATTTGCGCCGCCTGCAGTCATCGTCAATCGGTACCCGAACGATCGATTTGTCTTCGTCGGCTGCTGCGAAGAGGGAGTGCGGCCCGAGAGCGGGCGATTGGCGGGGAAAATCGCCACGCTCGATCCGAAAGGGCAGCTTGCACTGGACCTCGAGACGCCGCCGAGCGACGGCCTGCCGTATCAATACACGCTCGAGGCCGACGTCGAAGACGTCTCGCGCCAGCACATTGCGGGACGTGCGAGCCTCGTCGTGCATCCCGCAGCGTGGTACATCGGCTTGAAGCGTCCGTCGCTGTTCGTGGACCAGAAGGGCGGCTTGACCACGGCAGTCGTGGCGGTCGCGCCGGACGGCAAGCCGGTCGCCGGCGTCAACGTCGATCTCACGCTCGTGGAACAGCAATGGCACAGTGTCCGCCGCGCCGAGGGCAATGGGTTCTACACGTGGGAAAGCGAACGGAAGGAAGTCGAAGCGGGCCACTTCACGGTAACAACAGCGGCCGATCCGGTGCCTCTCACGATTCCTCTCTCGGCGGGAGGATCGTTTGTGGTCCGCGCAGTAGCGCGGGACGCGCAGTATCTCTCGTCGACGCGCCTGCCGTTCTATGCGATCGGCTCCGGATACACGGCCTGGGCACGATACGATCACAACCGGATCGATCTCGTCGCAGAACGTGAAACATACAGGCCCGGCGAGACGGCGCGTTTGATGGTCAAGTCGCCGTGGGAGCAGGCGACGGCGCTTCTCACGGTCGAGCGTGAAGGCATCCGTTCTCACACGCAATTTGCGTTGACGTCCACGCAGCAGACGGTGACGATCCCGATCACTGCCGCCGACATCCCGAATCTCTTCGTCTCCGTCTTGCTGGTCAAGGGGCGGACCACGACGGCGTCTGGCGCCGAGGCCGACGACACCGCTGATCCCGGCAAGCCCGCATTCCGACTTGGCTACGCGACAGTGGCGGTCGAAGACTCGTCGAAGCGGCTGTCACTGACGGTGAAGGCCAACAAGGAAGAATTCCGGCCCGCGGGGATGGGCAGGGTCGATCTGCAGGTCAACGATGCCCAGGGCGCGGGTGTGGCGAGCGAAGTCACACTGTGGGCAGTCGATTACGGCGTATTGTCGCTCACCGGCTTTCGCACTCCCGATGTCTTGCGTTCGGTCTACGTGCCGAAAGCGTTGCAAGTGATGAACGAGGACAACCGTCAACGCATCGTGAGCCGCCGCGCGCTCACGCCAAAGGGCACGGATTCAGGCGGCGGCGGCGGCGAGGATGCCGGCGTGAGCCAGCTCCGAAAGGACTTTCGCGTCCTCGCCTTCTGGCTCGGGTCGGTGACGACGGATTCACGCGGTCACGCCAGCACGGACATCAAATTGCCCGAGTCGCTGACGACATATCGCATCATGGCCGTTGCCGGCGACAAGGCGTCCAGGTTCGGGTCGGGTGAGAGCGAGATTCGCATCAACAAGCCGGTGGTCCTCAAGCCGGCCTTCCCGCGATTCCTCACTCGAGGCGACAAGGCATTCTTCGGCTCGGTTGTGACGAGTCAGTTGCAGCAACCCGGTACGGCGATCGTCACGATGCGGAGCCTCGACCCGGGGATTCTGCAGATTGCGGGCGACGGACGTCAGATCGTGCAGGTGGGCGCCGGCGGCTCGACGGAAGTCCGGTTCGACGTGCTCGCAAAGGCGGTTGGCCGCGCCCGCGTGCAGACGACGGTCCGGATTGGGAATGAGAGCGACTCGTTCGAGGACCACGTTCCAGTGCAAGTCACGGTGTCGCCGGAGACAGTTGCCGCGTACGGCGAGGCCGCGCCGGATGCCAGGCAGACGCTGGTGGTCCCGCCTGGTATCGTTCCCGGCCTCGGCGGGCTCCATCTGGAACTCTCGTCAACGGCGCTCGTCGGCCTCGGCGAAGGCGCACGGTACGTCGTCGAGTACCCGTACGGGTGCGTGGAGCAGCGGGCGTCGCGAACCTTTGTGCTCGCGACGGCATCGGATCTCGGCGATGCGTTCAAGCTGTCGGGCATCGACGCGCGGTTGCTCCGAAGCGAGGCGCAGAAATCGCTCGTCGAGCTGGAGAAGTTCCAGTGTCCGTCCGGCGGGTTCGCGTTCTGGCCAGGTGCCTGCCTGACCGCCTCGCCGTTTCTTACGAGCTATGTCCTGCAGGTGTATCAAACAGCCGCGGCCCTCAGATATGACGTGAACGCGGACGTGATGCGACGCGGGTACGACTATTTGCAGGAGGCGCTCGCGGAGAACCCGCCCTCGAACGAATCGTGGTGGCCGGCGTATACCGCCTGGGAAGCCTTTGCCGTCCGGACGCTCGTGGATGGCGGCCGGAACCAGGATTCCACTATCAATCGGTTGTACACCTACCTGGATCGCATGCCGGTCTTCGCGTTGGCGTATCTGCACGATACGCTCGTCGCGAAAGGAGAGACAGGCGCTCGCGTTAAGGAAGTGCGGCGGCGGATGCGCAACGCAATCCTTCCAGAAGGAGGCACGGCGCACGTCGAGGAGCTCAACGATCCGTATCTCCTGTGGTTCTGGAACTCGAACGTCCGTTCCACGGCGCTCGTGCTGAACAGTTTTGTCAGAGGCGGCGCGGCGGCAACCGACATCACGCCGATCGTGCGCTGGCTCGTTGCCGCGCGCAAGAACGGCCGCTGGGGCAACACGCAGGAAAACGCCGTCGCGATGCAGGCGCTGGTCAGCTACTACCGCAAGTACGAGACGGCCACGCCGAACTTCACCGCCGCCGTCCGGCTCGGGACAGAAGATCTTGTCCGCGCGACATTCAAGGGGCGTTCGACTGAAGCGACGACCAGGGACATTCCCATGGCCACGGTGGCGCGGACCGACGCCGCGAGTCGGGACCTCACGCTGCGCCGTGAAGGCGAAGGCACGTTGTTCTACTCGGCTCGTCTGACGTACGCGCCCGACGCCTCGACGCTTCGATCGCTCGACGCCGGGTTCCATGTCGAACGTCACTACGCCCCGATCCTCGACGGCGCAGCCGGCCCGGCGGCGACGACCTTCAAGGCTGGCGATCTCGTGCGGGTGTCGCTGTCCTTCGACTTACCGAAAGAGCGCCGCTTCGTCGCCGTCACCGACCCCGTGCCGGCCGGCTTCGAACCGGTGGAATCATGGTTCGCGACGACGGCGGCGGATGTCGCGAAGGGCGCTCAGGAAGACGGTGCGAGTGAGCCACGGTGGCAGGATGTCTGGCGCCGCGGCACGTTCGATCACGTCGAGCGGCACGACGATCGTGTCCTGCTGTTTGCGACGCGTTTGAGCGAAGGACACCACGAGTTCTCGTATGTGGTCCGCGCGACGACCGCCGGCATATTCGTGACGGCCCCGTCACGTGTCGAGGAGATGTACGAACCGGAGGTTCTCGGGCGGACCGCCACGCAGACGATCGAGGTCAAACGGTGATCCCGGCACGATGGCGGCTGGCGTGGATCGCGGCCCTGGCAGTCGCGGCCGGGGCCAGCTGGCTCCGGGTCGGAGCGCTGCCGGTGGGCTTGCTCACGCCGGATCAGCGTGAATCGACGACCCTGCTCGATCGCTCCGGCGAAGTGCTGTACGAGGCACGCGCCGGCGACGGCAACCGCGCCGAATGGCTGTCGGCCGAACGGCTGCCGCCGGTGCTCGTCGACGCGACAGTTGCAGCAGAGGACCGCCGATTCTGGACGCATCCCGGAATCGATCCGATGGCGTTGGTCCGCGCAACCGTCCGCAACGTTCGCAGCCGCCGCGTTGTCGAAGGTGGATCGACGATCACCCAGCAGGTGGCCAAGCTGCTGCTCGCGCGGCTGGAAGGCCCCGGCCGCCGGCGCGAATTCGTGGCAAAGGCTCGCGAAGCCGTCATCGCGCTGCGGCTGGAGCATCGATTGACCAAGCGCGAGATCCTGGCGCTGTATCTCAATCTCGCCCCCTACGGCAACCAGCTGACCGGCGTCGAGCGTGCGAGTCGCGCCTACTTCGGTCACGGCGCAACGCTCCTGACGCCGGCGCAGGCGGCGTTCCTCGCCGGCCTGCCTCAGCGTCCGTCGTGGCTCAATCCGCATAGAGATGCGCGGCGAGCGCGGCGGCGGCAGGAACACGTCATCATCAAAATGGGCCTGGCGGGCTCGCTGACGCCGGATGGTGTGCGCGAGGCGCTGGACGAACGGCTCTCGCTGCAACGGGAACCCGCGGCGTTCATCGCGCCGCATTTCGTCGAGCGCGTGCTTGCGCTCGAGGCGCCGCGCCGGCCGCATGCCATAACGACGACGCTCGATGCCGAGCTGCAGCGGACCGTCGACGGCATCATACGGTCGCAACGAAGGGCGCTCGATCTCGCCGGTGCGCACAACGTTGCGGTCGTGGTGCTCGACAACACGTCGGGCGACTGGCTCGTCTGGGAAGGGTCGGGCACCTACAGTGACGTTGCCAACGGCGGAACGATCGACGGCGTCATCACGCCGAGACAGCCTGGATCCGCCTTGAAGCCGTTCACCTACGCGGTGGCGTTCGACGGAGGCGAATCGCCGGCCACTGTGCTGCCCGATGTTCCGTCGTACTTTGCCACGGGCGAGGAAGGCATTCTCTACAGTCCGCGCAATTACGACAACCGGTTCCGCGGGCCGCTGCTGGCGCGCAGCGCGCTCGCCGGATCGGAGAACGTTCCCGCCGTCGCGCTGGCGTCACGGGTGGGTGTGCCTGCTCTCCTGCGGTTCTTTCGTCGCGCCGGTCTCACGACATTCGACAAAACGGCGTCGTATTACGGTCTCGGTGTCACCCTTGGCGATGCCGAGATCCGGCTCGATCAACTCGTGACCGCCTACGCCGCGTTTGCGCGCGGCGGCCTGCGCGTTCAGCCAAGGTTCGTCCGGACCACTGGTGACGGCGCCGTGGAGACACCGCAGCAGCGTCTGGTTTCGGCTCGGACCGCCTTCTGGATCACCGATATCCTGTCGGACGACGAGGCGCGGGAATTCGCATTCGGGCGTGGCGGCAGCCTCGAATTTCCGTTCAAGGTTGCCGCGAAAACCGGCACGTCGCAGGGTTATCACGACAACTGGGCACTCGGGTACACTCGCGCGGTCACTGTCGGCGTGTGGGTCGGAAACTTCGATCAGAAGCCGTTGATCGGTTCATCCGGTGTGAGCGGCGCGGGTCCGATCTTCCACGCGGTGATGCTCGCGGCCGAGCAGCGCGTCACCGGTCGCTGGCCTCGTGACGAGGAGACAGCGACTCTCGCGGCGGCGGACAACACCAGGCGGCGTCGAATCTGCGCACTGTCCGGAATGGCCGCCAATCCCTGGTGCCCGGCGCAGGTCGACGAGTGGACGGCAGTGGAGGCGCCGCCGCAAGAGTGCAGCTGGCATCGAGCGACGCCCCGCGGGATTGTGGTGGCATGGCCGCCGGAGTATCAACCGTGGGCGCGCGCCGAGCGACTCGTCGATCGAGTGACGCCTCGTCCCGCGATGACGCCGCCGGTCGCAGCGGCCGCGATTCGGCCGGCAGCCGCCGAGACGCGCGCGCCTCTGAAAATCGTCAGTCCGCCTGACGGTGCCGTCTACCTGATCGACCCAACGCTCCGGCGGAACTTTCAGACGTTACCGTTGCGGGCGACGATGCCCGATCGCGGAGTGCTCGAGTGGCGGGTGGACAACCAGGTGGTCGCACGCGGCGAGGCGACAGCAACGATTGACTGGCCGTTGATTCCGGGGCGACATAGATTTCAGATTTCAGATTTCAGATTTCAGATTTCAGATTTCAGATTTCAGATTTCAGATCAGATTCCAGACTCTGCAGCCGGGTAGTGTTGATTTACGCCTCGAGGAACTACTTCGTGCGATCGGACTGCCAGTTGAGGACCACCGTGATCGGCGGCGTGTTCGTGGCATCAACGGCGGTGTTCAGGAGGAAGCGGCCGTCGCGAGTGACGACGTATTGCGGCTTGCCGCCCAGGATGTTGGTCCCCGATGGAAGGTTCGTGGGAAAGAGCGCGACCGGCGCACTCACGTCGGGCGCCTCGCTGCCTGCTCGAACCTCCACCGCCATCATGCGGCGGTCCGGCGCGACATAGAACAGCTCCTTCCCGCTCGGTGCCCAGCGGGCTTGAGCGCCGCCCGCCGCCGATACCTGAACGCGCGTTCCGCCGGCCGGAAACGGCCGCACGTAGATCTCGTAACGGCCCGATTCATTCGACCCGTAGGCCAGCCAGCGGCCGTCGGGAGAAATCTGCGCCTCGGCCTCGTCGAACGGCGTCTGCACAACCGGGAACGGCTTCCGATCCCGGGTCATGTCGATAGCGAACAGATCGGGCCCGGTGCGCTCGCCAGCGGCGCGAATGACGAGGAAACGTCCATCGGAAGACCAGGACAGCGGCGTCGCTGTATTCGGCACCGTCAGGATGCTTTCCTCCTCCCCGTTGCCGCTGACGGATTTGCGGAAGATCCCACCGCCGCCACGCCGCGAGGAGTAGACGACCGACCGACCGTCCGGCGACCAGAGCGGCAACGCCGATGCGGGCGGACCTGCCGTCAGACGCGAGTAGACGCCGCGGCCGAGATCGAGCAGCCAGATGTCGTTGTTGCCTTGCGGTTGGCGGAAGAGCACCAGCGTCCGACCGTCGGGACTCAACTCCGGCGCGGAAATCGCGTCCAGAGCGGCCTCGCCGATTGCGCCACTGGTTCGACCCTGCCGGTCAATCCATCGCCACTGGCGCTGCTGCCCCCCGCCGACCCGGTATGCCAGCACCCCGGTGTCGGAAGTGGAGAGCGCTGCGTTCCCGACTCCGCTGCCGAGCGCTTGCGCGATGGTGGCCGGCTCACCACTCACGGTCCCATTCTTCGGGTCGAAGCTGAACGCGAGGAGCGCCCCTTGCTCGACGATCAGCAGCGTGCCGGGAGGAACGAATCTCGACGCGTTCCCACGCGCCATCAGACGAACCGGCTTGCGGCCATCGAGCGACCCGAGATACACGCCATTGGTTTCGGGCGTGCCGAGGGCCGACTGGAAAATGAATCGCTGTCCGTCGGGCAGGAACTGGGGCCACCGGTGCGCCGGCCCCGTATCCGGGCCAAGCTGCGTGGCCATAGACGAAGCGCCGCCCGTGGTGGAGAGGCGGAAGATGGGCGCGTTGACTCCAGGGGCGAACAGGATGACGCCTTGCGAGCTCCACGTGCCGCCGCGGGCGTTGGGCGCGTCGGTCATCGCCAGCGCCACACCGCCCGCCACGTCGATTCGCTTCAGTTTGTTTTCTGCGAAGAAGCCAATCGCACGTCCGTCGGGAGACCAGAACGGATAGCTCGCGTCCTCGGTGCCTGGGAGCGGTCGGGCCTCGACACGATCGAGCGCGCGTATCCAGATCTGCTGTCTGCGCTCACCCTTTGCCACATACGCGAGCTGGCGTCCATCCGTCGAGAGCGCCATCGACACCGGATCGTCTGTCGGCGGTGTCGGCACTTCGAAGCGAACTGTTGGCGGGGCGGCCGGCGCCGGACGCGCAGACCAGGCCACGACGCCGGCAATCGCCGCGCCGGCCAGCATCGCGAGTGGAACGATGGCCCACGCCAGTCGCGAGCGGCTCCTCGCCGGCGCCGTCGTCGGCAGAACAGGCGCCTGCGGATGATCAACAACCCATCGCAGCTCGGCGGCGACATCAGCAACGCTGTGCCATCTCAGCTCGGGATCTTTCTCGAGGCATCGCACGATCACGTGCTCGAGTTGCTCCGAGACGAGCGGCTGCTGTTCCCGAATCGGCGCCGGCTGGCGCTCGAGAATCGCCGCGGTCAGGCTCGCCGCGCTCTTGCCGTCGAACGCCTTCGCGCCGGTGAGCATTTCATAGAGGACGGCGCCAAACGCGAAGATATCGGTCCGGGCGTCGGCCTCGAGCCCTTCGATCTGCTCGGGCGCCATGTATTGCAGCGTGCCCAGCACCATGCCGGCGTCGCTCGGGCTCGGGGCGAGGGTGGCGGCGACGGACAGATCCCCGGGCGCGACCGCGGCCGATGCGCGTTTCGCCAGACCAAAATCGAGCAGCTTCACGTCGATCGCGGCCCGGCTGCTCCTGCGCGCCGATGAGTCTGTGACCGCACGCGCTCCGACGAGCATGACATTGGCCGGCTTCAAGTCACGGTGAACGATTCCGGCGCGATGCGCGCGATCGAGTGCCTCGGCGACTTGGATCGCGGTGCGGAGGGCTTCGTCGATTGCGAGAGCTCCACGCGTGAGGCGCTCGGCAAGCGTCTCGCCCACGAGGTGCTCCATGACGAGGTAATCGATCCCGTCCTCGTGGCCGACGTCGTGGATCGTGCAGATGTGTGGATGATTCAGTGCCGCGATCGTCCGCGCTTCGTGCTGAAACCGCGCGCGTAAATCGTGATCGCCGGCCAGCGTGCCGAGCACACGCTTGATCGCGACCACGCGATCCAGCCGCGTGTCACGGGCCCGGTACACCTCGCCCATGCCGCCCGCGCCGATGACCGACAGAATCTCGTACGGCCCGAGACGTGCTCCGGGAGATAACGCCATCGCCGACGCGCATTATAGGATGGGCAGGATGGGCAGGATGGGCAGGATGGGCGGGATGGGCAGGATCGGCGGGCTAGTCGGAACCGACGGGATGGGCAGGAAAACCCCTCCTGCCCCTTCTGCCCGTCCTGCCGATCCTGCCTGGCGTGTCCGGCGATCAACTTTTGTCGGCGCGTTCGTTGCCGCTCTCGCCCTCGGTAACGATTCTGCGCGGCTCGCCGCTCGCCAGCTCCCGCCGCGTCATGTGGATATTGGTTTCGAACCATCACCACTGTCTGTGGCTGACGCGATGCTCACGCTCGCCCGCGTGACGGCTGAGGACGTGGTGTACGACCTTGGATCCGGCGACGGGCGGATTGTGATCCTGGCGGCGCAGAAGTACGGCGCGCGCGGCGTGGGTGTTGAGCTGCAACCCGGTCTCGTCCAGACATCCCGTCAGGCGGCCCTTCAGGCCGGAGTCAACGACAAGGTGACCTTCGTCCAGGACGACTTCTTCCAGGCGGACATTTCGGATGCGACTGTCGTCACGCTGTATTTGTGGCCCAGCGTCAACGACCGGCTCGAAGCCAAGCTGCGGCGGGAGCTTCGGCCGGGGACGCGGATCGTCTCTCACGCCTTTGGCATCGGCCAATGGAATCCCGAGGCCACGGTTCGTGCGGAGAACGGTCGAGAGCTGCTGCTCTGGACCGTGCCGCGCCGTCCGGCACGCACACCGGACGTGGAGTTCGTCCCCACACCACAAGCGGTGAGCGACGCGATGTTGCGGCTGGCTGGCGTTGGATCACGCGACGTGGTCGTCGATCTTGGTTCAGGAGATGGCCGCATTGTGATTCTCGCGGCCCAGAAGTACGGCGCCAGAGGCATTGGCGTCGAGCTCGATCCAGCTCTGGTCGACATCTCCCGGCAAGTGGCACAGCAAGGAGAGGTCGACGATAAGGTCAGGTTCATCGAAGGCGATCTGTTCACGGCCGATCTGACCGCCGCCACGGTTGTGACGCTCTGGCTGTCGGCGAGCGTGAATGCCAGACTGGAGCCAAAGCTCCGTCAGCTTCGCCCCGGCACGCGCGTCGTCTCGCGGCAGTTCCGTATCGGAGAGTGGATCCCGGATCAAACAGTTCGTGCGCAGGACGGCACCGACCTGTTCCTTTGGACCGTGCGGTCGCGGTGAAGCTTACAGGGTGCGATGGGCAGTTGGCCGCAAAAACAAAGCCCCACCCGGGAACTGTCCTGGGTGGGGCCTTGGTCTTTCTAAGGCAGTGCTCGCGCTTACGGCTCGAACACCACTGTGAGAAAATCACCAGCAGATTCACCGCGACCCGGCGATGGCTCTTCGCCGTCACCACCGTGCTGCTCGCCGTCATCGTCCCGGCCGGCGGCGTGCTGTTGATTGACGTGTATCTGCATCATCGCGTCGAGAATCTCGGCGCCGTGAACGTCTGGGGCTACCGCGGCCCGACGATCGCCGCAAAGCGATCGGGCGAAACGCGGGTGGTCGTGCTCGGCGGCAGCACGGCGTTCGGGTACGGTCTTCCGTGGAACGAGGCGTTTCCGTACTATCTCGAGGAGATGTTGCGCGCGCACGCGGCGCCCGGACACACCGTGCGCGTGGTGAATCTTGGCGCGCCAGGGCAGGGCGCCTACGGCTTCCGCTTCGATCTCGCCGATTACGCCTACCTGCGGTACGACGTCGCGATCTTTTACGAGGGATACAACGATCTCGGGTCGAGCGATCTGCCGGCGGCCGTGCCGCCGCGCGATCGTGAGAACCGGTTCCTGTGGCGGCGACAGTCGCCGGTGTTCGCGCTGACGGGATATTTTCCGGTATTGCCGCTCGTGTTCCGCGAGAAGGCCATGGCCCTTCGCGCCGGCGGCGATCTCGACGGCGCCTACCGCGGTCGCGTCTCGTTCAAGCCTGGACTGGCGCGGCGAGCCACCGCTGCCGCAATCGGCCAGGCCGCCGCCGTTGCCGACGCGGTCGGACGGTCGCTCGGACGCCTCCCGCCGTTGCCCGCCAGCGACTCAGGGCCGCCGGTCGACACGATTGCCTGGCGCCCGTACACCACCGCGGTCCTCGATGCGGTGCGAGAGGCCCGCGCGCGCGGCTCGAAGGTGATTGTGGTGACGCAGCCATATGCGTCCGACACGCACCGCGCGCAGCAGGCCGCGCTCGCCGCGGCGCTGACCGGCGCGTTCGCCGCCGAGTCTGCGGTTCGCTACGTGAATCTCGGCGCGGTGATCGATTTGCGCGATCCTGACGTAGCGTATGACGGCCTGCACCTCACGGCCGCCGCCAACCGTGTCGTGGCGGCGCATCTCGTGCAACCGGTCCTCGGTGTGCTGAAGTGACACGGGGCCCACAAGGCCGGCAACGCGTCGATCTTTGATCGCCTGCTCCGAAATGACACACGACGTTCACCAATCGACCACATTCCCGCAGGGCCGGCCCGCCGTCCATCGCGCCTAACCGGATTCCTGCGACTCAGTTGAGAGCAATCGGCCGTCACGGATCCGTTCTTGCGATCCAGATGCGTGATGCTCACAGCAGACACGTGCTCACTCGACATCGCATGCCGACGAAATGAGCTCCATGGTTCTCACATCGGATGGCCCGAAGTCGGGCGCGAATCCGCGGTCCCGCTCCGGACCGGCCCGATCGTCTGGCGAACGACTATCGACGCGACCTCCACCGACGGTCGGCACATCGTGTGGGGTTCGGTCGATGAAGCGCCGGCAACATCGTGGCGCAATGTGGCACACGGCAATGATTGCTCCGGCCGCGCCCCGACAGTCGTGCACGATGGCCGGTGAACGCGCCCTCAGTACCGGCAGCGACGACAATGCTGCGGCGCGCGTTTCGTCAATCCAGCCGGCCACTCGCGAATGTGTTGCCGACCGCTATCCTCCAGGCGACGCGTGGCGCACGCTTCGCCCGCTGCCGCGGTTCTACGTCGGCGGTGTCATTGCGCTTGGCGCCGGTGCCATCATGTCCTCGGCACCGCGCATCGTCGAACAGGATTTCGTCCTGTTCGCGTCGCTGGCGACGCTGTCGGTCGTGTTCTCGATTGCGAAGGTGAATCTTCCCATTCCGCGCAGTGTCTCGACGCTCTCGGTCTGTTACGTGCTCGATTTCACGATTCTGCTGCTGCTCGGCCGGTCCGCGGCGACGCTGACCGCCTCCCTCAGCGCGTGGACGCAGTGCGCGTTTCGCCGGCGGCAGCCGGGCCCCATGTATCAGGCGCTGTTCAGCGCGGCGAGCCTGGCGCTCACTGTCCAGGCGACCGGATTCACGTACTGGGTGCTCGGCGGATCGAAGGACCTTGCGCAATTGCCGTTCCCCATTGAGGCGTCACTTGCGGCCGCCGCGGTGTTCTTCGTGGTCAATTCCGGGCTGATCGCAGCGGCCGTGGCATTGTCGACGGGGCAGTCGGTCGTCAGCGTGTGGATCCGCCATTACTTGTGGAGCTGGCCCGGGTATCTGCTGGGATTCGTCATCGCGACGGCGGCGGCGACCGGCATCGGACGATCGGGCCTCTGGCTCCTGCCGTTTGGCCTCGTATCGCTGGCGCTGACATACGAGAACTTCAGGGCCTACGTCGCGCGGCTCACGGAGTCGGCCACCGACTCGCTGACCGAGCTTCCCAATGTTCGGGGCCTTCGCGCGTATGTCGCGCAGGAACTGGTCCGCTCGCGGCGCGAATGCACGCCGCTGGCGTTCCTGCTGATCGATCTCGACGGCTTCAAGTCGATCAACGACACCTGCGGTCACGGTGCGGGCGATCTGGCGCTCCGTCAGGTCGCCAGGGTCATCCAGCAGTCGATCCGGCCCTACGACATCTGCGCGCGTTATGGTGGAGATGAATTCATACAAACGGTCGATGCACCGGACCTCAAGGGAGACGTGATGGCGGATAATGTCGGCGATGTTGGGCGTCATCGAGACCTCCTTGCCTGGAAGTTCGATGAGGGTACTCCAGTCGGAGGACGCCCCCTGGACCGGTCCCAACATCGTGTCCGTCAACCAAACGGCCGCGGAGCGGCCGAGCCCCGAAGGTTCGCCGGAGTCGCAAAGGAGCCGACGCGTTCCGATCTTCACCACACGTTCAACGGCGCCGGGATCTCACTTGGCGGTTTGAGGCGAAGCTTCGCTGCCAGGCTGCTGAAAAACGCAGCCTGAACTTGCAAGTGTCAAGTTTCAAGTCTCAACTACCGAGAATTTGGCCGGATTTCGGCGGCTCTGACTTGAGCCTTGTTACTTGAAACTTCAGGTTGCTGGCTTTTTCAGCAACCTGCTAAGGGCGGGATTGAAGGTCCGCGTCCCCGCGGGCACATGCGACGCCTGGAATTCCTGGACCGCCGGCCTTGCCTGACGGACCTGAGCCCGTCATGTCAGACTTCAGACGGACGACAATCCCGGAGGGTGGCGCATGCGTGATGTGTCGAGGCACGTGATGGTCTTCACCATGGCCGCCGTGGCTGCGGCCGCCGTGCCCGCCGATACGCGCGCGGTCCTCGCCGAGCGTGTCGTGAAACTGACACGAGACTCGTTCTGGAAGCCGGTGGCATCCGTGCCCATCAAGTTCACGACGTACCATCCTCAGGGCATGGTGAAGATCGGCGAGACGCTCTTCGTGTCGTCCGTCGAGATCCAGGTACGAACGAAACGCCTGGTTGAGCCGTTGGATCGCTACGACCGCGATACCGGCCGGGGCGTCGGTCACGTGTTCAAGATCGATATGACCGGAAATCGCCTGGCCGATCTGAGGCTCGGCGAGGGGAGCGTCTATCACCCGGGCGGGCTCGATCACGACGGCGAACATATCTGGGTGGCCGTGGCCGAGTACCGGCCGAACAGCCGTTCGATCATCTACCGGATCGATCCCGTGACGATGAAGGCCACAGAGGTGTTCCGCTTCGCCGACCACATCGGTGCCATCGTCCACAACACCGACGACAACACCCTGCATGGCGTCAGCTGGGGATCGCGACGTTTCTATCGTTGGACGCTTGGCTCCGACGGCAGGGTGACAAACGCCCATGTGCCTCCGGAAGTGCTGAGCACCGCCAACACGTCGCACTATCTGGATTATCAGGATTGCAAATACGCCGGCGCGCGTCGCATGCTGTGCACCGGGGTCACCGAGTTGCACCAGTCGCCGGGCGCACCGCCGTTCCGGCTCGGTGGGATCGACCTCGTCGACCTCCGCGATGGCCGTCCCGTCCATCAGGTGCCACTGTTGCTCTGGACCGCCGGTGGCATGGACATGACGCACAACGCCGTGTGGATCGAACCGAGCGCCATGGGGCTGCGCGGCTACTTCATGCCCGAGGACGACATGTCAACGCTCTACATCTACGACGTGGAAGCCAAGTAGGTTCTCGCGGCGGGGGACGTGAGATCATGCGCGTGACGTCTTTCTGGACCTTACCGACCCACCTGACCTACCCCGCCCACCTGACCTACCCGGCCCACCTGGCCCACCTGACCTACCCGGCCGACCTGACCTACCCGGCCGACCTGACCTACCCGACCTCTGATCACCGCAGGCTGAATGCGAGGATGGTCGTCCCCGCCGCGACGCCAACGTACTGGTTGCCTTCGACCGCATAGGTCATCGGACCCGCCCGCCAACGCCCGTTCGTGTTGAATTGCCACAGCGCTTTGCCGTTCGTGGCGTCCGCGGCCACAAAGGCGCCGCCGCCGTCGCCGTAGAAGAGCAGTCCGCCTGCAGTGACCATCAAACCGCTTCCGAGAATGCCCTCTCCGACGTCCGGGATCTCCCAGGCGGTCTTTCCGGTCTGAATGTCGATTGCCTTGAGGGTCTTCCCTGACGCCGTGCCGCTCGGCGCCCGCCTGGTGCTGCCGCCGTAGAACGACTTGCCCGCCTCCCACCATTGATCGTTTTTCGTGTAAATCGCGCACGACTCGTCCGCGAAGAGGTAGAAGAGTCCCGTGCGAGCGCTGAACGCGGTCGACATCCAGTTGGTCGCGCCTGCCACCGCGGGGCAGACCCGCTGGCCTTCCACGCTCGGTTCATTGCCGGGCAGCAGCCTGGGACGGCCGTCGGCATCGATGCCGCTCGCCCACGTGATGCTTTTGACAAACGGTTCGGCCAGCAGGACCTTGCCGGACAGTCGGTCCAGCACATAGAAAAAGCCATTGCGGTTTCCCTGCAGCAGCAGCTTCCGGCGCTGACCGCGAAACTCGGCGTCGACGAGCATCGGCGTTTCGGTCGCGTCCCAGTCGTGCAGATCGTGCGGCGTGAACTGATAATGCCATTTGAGTGTTCCCGTGTCCGGATCGAGTGCCAGCACCGAGTTGCTGTAAAGGTTGTCGCCGTGGCGCTCGGCGCCGTTGTAATCGGGGCAGGGATTGCCGGTGGGCCAGTACAACAGCCTCGACTCAGGATCGTAGGTGCCGGTGAGCCACGTCGCGGCGCAGCCGTGTTCGATCGCCCGCCCACCCCACGTTTCGGAACCTGGCTCGCCGGGCGCCGGGACCGTCCAGAACCGCCAGACGCGTTCGCCCGTTGCCGCGCGGTACGCGTCGAGGAATCCTCGAATCCCTTCGTCTCCACCCGAGACGCCGGAAATGACGAGATCGTTGACCACGAGCGGCGCGCTCGTCGCGCCGTAGTTCTGGCGTGCGTCGGCCATCTCGACATCCCAGAGAAGCTGACCGGTACGGCGGTCGAGCGCGATCAGGTGCGCGTTGTCGGTGACCGTGAACACGCGGTCGCCGAGCAGCGCGACTCCGCGGTTGATGCCGCTGGCGGCATCGCCGGCGAGGCCGGGCGTGCGGGGACGGCTGTAGTGCCAGATCTCGCGGCCGCTTCGCGCATCGAGGGCGAACGCT
>QHWF01000039.1:20633-24163 GCA_003222455.1 Acidobacteriota bacterium | reverse complement strand
GTGACGGTCGGCGTTCCGCCACCGGCATCGGTCTGAACCGTGAACGTCCATTGGCCGGTCACGTCAATTTTCGAACTTTGAGGCGAGACCGTGGCAACAGAAGAGAGAGCGATCGCGATTGCAAACATGACCTTCATAACAGTTCCCCAATGACAAGACCCGAACCGTGGCGCAACCCTCGAGGGCACGCTTCGCCGGCCTGGCAGGCCTCGAGGGCGTGTGAAATAATCACTCACACGTGGGGTCCGGCTTCCCGCCTTCGCTTCGCTTCGGCGAGGCGCGCCGTAGCGCGCAGCGCGGAGGCGGCAGCCGGATTGGAAGAAATCCGCCTAAAGGCGGACGCCACGAGTGATCTTTTCACACTCCCTGAAGGCCGCTACCGCGTTTTCTGCAACTCCGGCAAATCCGGATCCGCACTGCTCCACAACCGCCGCACGCGTTCGAACGCCGCCGCCGCGGTCTTCCCCTGCAGCAGCAGCGCCCGCCCGGCTTCGACGTGCCCGCAGGCGCTGACGAGCGGCGAGCGATGCGCCGTCATCGTCGTCGCCGCCGCGAGCGCTTCCTCGACGCGGCCGCGCGCCCGCAGAAAGACCGGCCACTCGCGTTTGTTGAGCGCCTGCTCGACGACCGGCGAGGCAATCGCGAAGGACGCTCTCAGCAGCGGCTCGGCATTCCGCATCTGACCGATGTACTGATAGGACGTCGCCAGCAGATCGAGATTGTGCTGGTAGTTCCAATCGTACTCGGCCGCGATGTGCTCGGCCGTCGACCAGGCCGTATGGAGCGCATCCGCCCGCCGGAATTCCTCAATCGCTTCGGCCATCCTGCCCGCGCGCCGCAGCTCGTGGCCGTACATGTGCCGCGCGTGCGGGATGTCCGGCGCCATCCTGGCGTACAGCGCCCCCTCGGTCCGCGCTTCGTCGATTCGGCCCGTGTTCTCGTACGCGTGGGTGAGGTAATGATGCGCGCTCGCATGCGCCGGCGCAAGCGCCCTCGCTTTCGTAGAAGTGAACTGCTGCCGCGCCGCTGCCCTGACCGCGCTCGGCGGGATCAGACGACTCGGCGTGGCCCCGGAGCAGCCACAGTTCTTCGTCATCCGGGAATTTCGCCAGGGCGGCGTCGAGTGCGGCGCGATAGTCGATCAATCGCTGCGACGCGTGCCTGGCGGCCTCGGCGTCCATCTGCAGCGCGCGCGCCGCGATATGCGCCCGATCGTGATCGCTCGCGCTGCCGGCAAGGGACCTGGCCTCGTCCAGCGCAGACCGCGCGGCGGCCGGGGCGTTGAGCTCGATGTATGCGCAGGTCAGGCCGATGTGTGCCATCGCGAGCGCCGGGTCGATCCGCAGCGCCTGGTTGAACGATCGCGCCGCCTCGATCCACACGTAGGAATGCAGATACGCCAGGCCCTGGTCGTACCACGCCTGCGCCTGCTTCGACGAGGTCGACACAGCGTCATGCGCGGATCCGATGCCGGTACGGAGGGGAATTGGGCGATGGACCAGCTCGTCGAACGTTGCCGCCTCCGCAGAGCCGAGGCCTGCAGCCAGCATCAGTGCGGAGACCCAGGTTGACAGGGACAATGAGGATAGTTTACCGAAACGGTCGGCCCAGAGGTATCAGAGGCGACGGAGACAACGGGATCACACAGAGAAACGAAGAAACGGAGGCGAACGGAATCCTGTGATGTACGCTGAGATCTCCGTTTTCTCCGTTGCTCCGTTGCTCCGTGTGATCCCGTTCCCTCCGTCCCCTCCGTTCCCTCCGGTCCCTCCAACGCTCAGAAATCGAACTGCGCCCCGATCTTGAAGCACCGCGACTGCAACACGTTCGTCGGCCGCAGCCACACGGCAGTCGCCGTGTTGGCAAAGGTGTTGTTCACGGGAATGATTCTCTGGCTGCCGCGATGGTTCCGTCAGGACGGGCCCCTGACGCAGGACGAAGTGGCCGGGCAGATTGCGAAGTTCGCGTTGGGCGGGCTCATCGAACCGCGCCGAGAGAAAGGGACGGGCAGGAAGTAGCTCCGATCAACGCTGCCTCAGAGTCTTCACGTAATTCACGATGTTCCACATCTCCGTGTCGTTCAGACGGCCGGCATAGCCTTCCATGTCGGGCGACGTGCCGTCGTGAATCACGGCAAACAGATCGCCGTCGGACGAGCCGTAGTCCGACTGCGCATCCGTGAGATCGGGCGGCACCGCGCCGGTGGCCGCGCTTCCGTCGCCCTTGCCTTCCGGCCCGTGACACTTCACGCACAGCCGCTGATAGGCGCGCTTGCCGGCTGCAATGGATTCCGCAGTCGCCGCGACCGGGTTCTTGATTTTCGCGGCCTCCGGATTGCCGCCCTTCTTCGGCGCGGCAGGCGACTGCAGCGCCACCAGCGATGTGAACGCCAAGATCGGGATATAGATGCTGGAGCTCACCATCTTGCGGTTCCCGCATCCAATCGCTGGCAGCGACGCGCCTCAAACGTACGGAGTCGTCTGGTCACGTCCGCTCTCCGGCGACCATATGTTCTTGTTCGTGATCGCCAGCGTGGCCAGGACATTGTGCCAGAATGCCGCTCGCGACGGGTGCTCATTATCCTGAGTGGATTACCGGGCACCGGATGCGGCGAACCGGCCGGTCAGTTTCGCGAACCGAAGTTGCCCGCTACACCTCTCGCCGGGTGCCGCCGTTAACGCCGTCGTATCCACGGGCTGTTCGGGCTGAACAGCGCCCAGAGCAGCAAGATCAGCAGAAAAATCGCGACGAGTTGCGGCAGCTCGAGTCGACCCATCTGTAGGCAATTCTACGCCCACTTGACCAATCAAGCGGAATCCAGCCAAGCTTCGCGTTCGGAGACCACTTGGATGGCCAGTGAATCGAAGGAACGCGTCGAGCTGCTCCAGGGCACCCTTGATCTGATCGTGTTGCGGGCGCTGCACACCATGGGCGCGCAACACGCGTACGGGCTGGCGGCTCGACTCGAGCAGGTCGCCCAACCGTCGCTCACGCTGAATCAAGGCACGCTCTATCCTGCCCTCGTGCGACTGGAACAGAAGGGGTGGATCAAGGGTATCTGGCAGAGAACTGAGAGCAATCGCGAGGCGAAGTACTACAGCATCACCAAAGCGGGAGCTCGTGGTCTGGAAAAGCAGACCGAACGTTGGCGCCGGCTCGCCGGCCTGGTCGACAAGCTGCTGCTGAACGAGGGCTGACCATGTCGTCTCTTCGGCGATCCCTCCTGAGATTGGTCAACGCCTGCTGCCCATGGCGGGCGGAACCGGATCTCGACCGTGAGCTGGCGTCGCATGTTCGGCTACTCGAAGACGACTTTCAGCGCCGAGGCCTGTCGAAGGAAGAAGCGAAGCTCGCCGCCAAACGAGCGTTCGGCGGCATGGCGCAAGCAAAGGACTTGCACCGCGACGCGCGCTCGTTTGTGTGGCTGAACGATGCTCGCCGGGACTTGCGGTATGCGATTCGGACTCTGTGCCGGGCGCCCGGCTTCGCGGCTGTCGCGATCCTTGCGCTCGCCCTTGGGATTGGCGCCA
>QHWF01000039.1:0-20545 GCA_003222455.1 Acidobacteriota bacterium | reverse complement strand
CTCGCCGACCGCCTTCGCGACATCACCGACGTCGTCGCAGCCGGTTATTCGCGGCTGCTGCCGATGGTCCAACCAGGATTGCTGCCTGCCCGGTGGAGCAGCACCATGACAAGTACGGTTGCCCTTCTTTGTGTCCTTTGTTTCCTTCGTGTCCTTGGTGCGCGTTAGATTCCCCCAAGGCACAAGTACTTGATCTCGAGAAACTCCTCGAGCCCGTACTTCGATCCCTCTCGTCCGATGCCCGATTCCTTCACGCCGCCAAACGGCGCCACCTCGGTCGAAATGATGCCCGTGTTGATCCCGATGATGCCGTATTCGAGCGCTTCGGCTACGCGCCAGATCCGGCCGACGTCGCGCCCGTAGAAGTACGCCGCGAGGCCGAATTCCGTATCGTTCGCGAGGCGGATCGCGTCGGCTTCGGCGTGGAAGCGGAACAGCGGCGCGACCGGACCGAATGTCTCTTCGCGCGCCACGGCCATTGCCGGCGTGACGTCCACGAGAATCGTCGGCTCGAAGAACCGCCCGCCGAGCGCGTGACGCTTCCCGCCCACCAGGACGCGGGCGCCCTTCGACGTCGCATCGCTGATGTGCTGCTCCACTTTCTGGACGGCGCGATCGTCGATCAGGGGGCCCTGCGTCGCACCCGCTTCGCCGCCGGGCGCCGGCTTCAATTTCTTCACGGCGTCGGCGAGCTTGGTCGCGAACTTGTCGTAGACCGAGTCCTGGATGAGCAGCCGGTTCGCGCAAACACACGTCTGCCCGGTGTTGCGATACTTCGACATGATCGCGCCCTCCACTGCCGCATCCAGATCGGCATCGTCGAACACGATGAAGGGAGCGTTGCCGCCGAGCTCCAGCGACAGCTTCTTCACGGTGCTCGCTGACTGCGCCATCAGGAGCTTGCCGGTCGCGGTGGATCCGGTGAACGACAGCTTGCGGACGAGCGGATTGGCGGTGAGCTCGGCGCCGATGTCGGTGGCCGAGCCAGTGATGACGTTGAACACGCCCTTCGGGACGCCGGCGCGTTCCGCGAGCTCGGCGAGAGCGAGGGCCGAGAAGGGCGTCTGCGATGCCGGTTTCAGCACGACCGTACATCCCGCCGCAATCGCGGGGCCGGCTTTGCGCGTAATCATCGCGAGCGGAAAATTCCACGGCGTGATGCACGCCACGACGCCAATCGGTTCCTTGATGACGACGATGCGCTTGTCGGGTTGATGCGGCGGAATCGTGTCGCCGTACACGCGTTTGGCTTCTTCGCCGAACCACTCCAGGAACGAAGCCGCATAGGCGACCTCGCCTTTCGATTCGGTCAGCGGCTTGCCCTGTTCGATGGTCATGAGGTTCGCCAGGTCGTCCTGGTTCGCCATCATCAGATCGAACCAGCGCCGCATCACCGTGGCCCGTTCCTTCGCCGTCCGGGCGCGCCATGCCGGAAACGCGCGCGCCGCCGCGTCGATCGCCTGGCGTGTCTCCGCACGCCCCAGCTTTGGAACCGTCCCGATGATTTCGCCGGTTGCGGGGTTGTCGACGTCAATCCCGCCCGTACCGGTCCCTTCGACCCATGCTCCGTCGACGTAGCAGGCCTGCCGAAACAGGTGGGCGTCCTTCAGCCGGACGCCAGAGCTCACGTTAATAGCCATGAGGGAATTTTACTGAACTTTTCTTCGGCGTGTCTTCGGCGCCCCCTGGAACGCAAAGGCCGCGAAGGCCGCGGAGAAACACTGTTCGTTCTTTGCGTCCTTTGCGGCCTCTGCGTTCGATCGTGACGTTCGACTAGCCTGATGCCGCTCGAAGCAGGCAGCGTTGCCAGGCGAGAAGTCCAGGCGTGTGTGTTTTCTTCTCTTCTTCGTGTCTTCGTGTCTTCGTGATCTTCGTGGCCAATGATGCAGCTGATTATCCTGATGCTGCTGGAAGCAGAGAGCGTTGGCAGGCGAGATGTTGCGGCGTTACGAAGGCGGACAAGGCGCGTTCGCATATCCCGATCGAAACGGTGTCACGACGCCGCTGGCCGGATCGAACTTGTGACGCCAGACGCACGCGGTGTCGTTCGCCAGCAGGTGAATCGAAATCGACGGCGTGTCCGAAATCGTTCGCACGTAGTGGATGTCGTCGATCGGCGGCAGCAGCGCGTAGAATTCGCCGCGACCGAGCTCCTGACGCTTCGCGACTTCCAGGTCCGCGCGCCGTTCGTCGGCGCCGTTGTCGAGCCGCCGGTACACGGTTTCGTCCTGCCGGCCACGATAAATCCCGACCAGCCCCCACGCGAGATGGTCGTGCACGGGCGTGGCGGCACCCACGGGCACCACCAGTGAAAACAGGCACAGCGAGCCATCTTCCGCGCGATACAGCGCGTACTGTCCGATGCCGCCGCCCATCCGGCTGGTGTCGTCCGGCATGGCGCAGCGTTCGGGCAGCCAATGTTCGGCCGCGAGCAATCGGGCAAAGGCAGGACGCAAGGCTTCAAGCCGTGCCTCGTCGTCCTGGATCGTTGTCCGGAGGCGTTCGGTCTCGGCAATCAGCGCCCGAATCTCCGGTGTGTCGACGAGAAAACCGAAACCCTCGCGCTGCCCGGCATGACCGAGATCACACATTGACCTGCCTCCACATGTCTGCGTCGCCTCGAGCCTGCTGGCGAGCGTCTCCAAGAGCGTGTCCTACCAAGCGACGCCCGCCGTGGTTTTGCGCCTTACCTCGTGTCTTCGTGTTTTCGTGGTTGCATTTCCGCGTAGCGCCTGACCTGTTCACCGCTCGAGCACTTCGTGCACCTTTTTGATCAGCCGCTCGCCCGTGAACGGCTTCTGCAGGAACACCGCGTCCTTGTCCAGACGGCCGAGCGTGGGGACGGCATCGTCGGCGTAGCCCGACATGAACAGGACTTTCAGATTCGGACGCCGTTCTGTCAAGTACTTCAACAGCGCCGGACCGCTCGCCCCGGGCATGACGACGTCGGTGATCACGAGATCGATCTCGCCCCCGGCGGCGCCGAACCGCTCGATGGCTTCGTGCGCGTTGGCAGCGGGAATCACGCGGTATCCGGCGCGCTCGAGGAGCACGCGCGTGAGCTGCCGGACGGCCGGTTCGTCTTCGACGACCAGAATTGTTTCCGAGCCCCGGAGCGCGCGCGCAGACGGCTCGACGGGGGCGAGAGACTGCGGCGCTTCGTCGGCGACGGGCAAATACACCTTGAACGTTGTACCGTGCCCGAGCTCGCTGTACACCCAGATGTACCCGCCACTCTGCTTGACGATGCCGTACACCGTCGCGAGCCCCAGGCCAGTGCCCTTGCCCCGCTCTTTGGTCGTGAAGAAAGGCTCGAACAGACGGCGTCTGGTCGGTTCGTCGATTCCGGTGCCCGAATCGCTGACGGCCAGCATCACGTAGGATCCCGGGCGAACGGAGATATGGCTCTCCGCGTACGACTCGTCGAGCGTGACATTGGCCGTCTCGATGGACAGCAGACCGCCAGCCGGCATCGCATCGCGCCCGTTCACCACCAGGTTCATGATCACCTGTTCGATCTGCGTCGGATCGGCCCGCACCGGCGAAAGACCCGGCGCCGCAACCGAGGCAAGCTCGATGTGCTCCCCGATCACGCGGCGCAGCATCTGCGTGAGATCGCGGACGATGGCGTTGAGGTCGACGGCAATCGGCTGCATCACCTGCTTGCGCCCGAACGCCAGGAGTTGCCGCGTGAGCGCGGCCGCGCGCTCGGCCGCTTTGACGATCTCGTCGAGATCGGGCCGTAACGGCGACTCGGCCTCGAGATCGTCGAGCAGCAGGTTCGCGTTGCCGAGCACCGCCGTCAGCATGTTGTTGAAGTCGTGTGCGATCCCGCCGGCGAGCTGACCAATGGCTTCCATCTTCTGCGCCTGGTGAAACTGCCGCTCCAGCAGCTTCTCATGATGCACATCCATGCCGACGCCGAGCAGTCGGGCGGGGCGTCCCTCCTCGTCGTAGGCGACGCGGGCGCGGCCGCCCACCCAGTGGTGGCTGCCGTCGGGCCACAGCCCGCGGAATTCGATCGTGAACTCCTTCTGCTCGGCGACTGCCAGACGCATGTGCTCCGTGAACGACGGCCGATCGTCCGGATGAACGAGCCGCAGAAAGCTGTCGAGCGTCGTCGGCGCCTGCGCCGGCGTCAAGCCGAATACCGGCGCCAGCGTCTCCGACCAGGTCACGACGTTCGTCATCAGATCGATTTCCCACACGCCCATGTGGGCGGCGGCCATCGCGAAGTGCGTGCGGTCCTGCGCGTCGCGCAGCGCTGCCGCCTGCCGGCGCGAATCTTCGATCAGACGGGCGTTCTCGTACCCGATGGCCGCCTGCATCGCCAGTGCGGTGACGACGGCGAGATCGCTGTTGCTGAATCCGTCGGCGCCCAGTTTGTTGCGCAGCAGCAGCCATCCGTAGGCCCGCGTCGCCGTCGCGAGCGGCACACCCATCAACGAGCCGGTCGCGACGTCCCCGAACAGCTGCCGGGCCCAAGGCTGTCGATCTCGGGGCTGGTCGATGCAGAACGCCCGTCGCTCGCGAACGACCACCGCGAGCGGCGACCCTTTGAGGTCCGGCGGCCGCAGCGATTCGACCGCCTTCGAATCAAGGCCGCTCGAGAACAGGGCGATCGTGGCGGCCTGCTGGTCGTCGAGCAGGCCGATCACCGCGTGTTGCGCGAACGCGACGTCCCGGGCGGCGGCGCAGACTTTCGACAACAACGCTTCCGGATCGTGCTCGGCGTTAATCGCCTGCGCGAATTCGACGATCGCCGCCAGTCTCTGCTCGCCGGCTGCGAAGACGCCGACCTTCGGCGCGCTCGTCGAGGTGATCGCTTGAACACGATCGCGGCCGGTGCCCTTGTGGTCGGCACTGGTGGCCGGCTCGCCGCCCGCTTCCAAGGCTCGTCCGACCGCCGTCAAGATGGAGTCGGGAGTTCCCGGCTTGGTCACGATGCTGCGGACCCCGTATTGCTGCGCGAGCGCGCGTGCCTCTCGCTCGTGATACATCGCGGTATAAAAGATGACCGGGATGGCCGAGAGTTCCGGATCCTCGTGCATTCGGCGCACGAGCTCGTACCCGTCGACCAATGGCATGAGAATGTCGGCAATGATCAGCGCCGGACGCTTGTGCCGGAGCCGCTCTAAGGCTTCAGCTCCGTTCGTCGCTTCGATGACAGTGTGATCGCCTGCGCGGAGGACAGCTGAGAGGAGTTTGCGGTCGGTAAGCCGATCCTCCACGACGAGGATCGAAGCCATCAGGATTGACCCGAAGGACAGTACACGGTACGGCAAAGATAAACGGTGACGACACGCGAAGGAATCGGGAGCACAACCGATGGCGGTGTCGGTATTTGACCTACAAGGCGGGATTCGTCTTCAGTCAGCCAGACGGTGACGCACGGCGTAGGCGGCTAGCTCTGCCGCACTCTTCATGTCCATCTTGTCGAGCAATCTCGACCGATAGGTGCTCACCGTCTTGATGCTCAGCGCCAGCTCAGCTGAAATCTGGCGGGTGGTCTTGCCCGCCGCAATCATTCGCAGGACCTGATATTCACGATCGGAGAGTCGTTCGTGTGCCGGTCGTTCCGCGTCGGGCCCAAGGTGAACCACCAGGCGTTCGGCGAGCTGGGCGTTCACATGCCGTCCACCTGCGACAATTTTTCGGATCGCCCCGATGAGTTCGGCCGGGGCGCCGTCCTTCGTGAGATAGCCGGCGGCGCCGGCCTTCAGCGCTCGCACCGCGAACTGATCCTCCGAATGCATGGTCAGGACCAGCACACGGAGTCCCGGATGCTCGCGTCGCAGCTGCTTGAGGATGTCGAGGCCGTCGCGGTCGGGCAGCGACAAGTCGAGCAGGACCAGGTCGCACGGAATGACCCCTCCGACGAACTCGAGCGTCTCCGCCCCGGTCGTCGCCTCGCCGACGACGACGATATCGTGCGTGTCGGCGACGATCTGCCGGATGCCCCGCCGCACCACCGGGTGATCGTCGGCGATGAAGACCTTAATCATTCCAGTCGTCACGGGGAACGCTGCGGCGCTCGGCGAGCGGAATCGCGATGGTCACGATGGTTCCCCGGCGTGGGCCGCGGCGGATCACGACCGCTCCGCCGAGCAGCGACGCACGCTCACGCATGCCGAGAATGCCGAGCGCGACGCCGGCGGGCGGCTGGTCGGCGCCGATCCCCCGGCCATCGTCGGAGATCCCAATCCGCAGGCGGTCGGCGACGAGGGAGACGGAGATTTTCACGCTGCTGGCCGCCGCGTGCGTGGCCACGTTGACCAGCGCCTCCTGCAGAATGCGGAACACGGCCGTCGAACGTCCCCGATCGAGGCTGATATGTTCGACGCTGGCTTTGACGCGGGTCCGGATGTGGCTGCGCCGCGCAAATTCTCCGGCCTCCCATTCAATCGCGGCCAGCAGACCCAGCTTGTCCAGGACGGGAGGCCGCAATTCGCTGCTGATGCGCCGCACGCGAGAGAGAGTCTCGTCCACCAGGCGCATCATATTGGCGATCTTTTGCGTGAGCTCGTCTGAACCGACGTGTGCGCCGATTGTCGTCTGCTGGCCGACCCAGTGCAGATCGATCTTCAGCGCGGCCAGCGCCTGACCGAGTTGGTCGTGAAGCTCGCGCGCCATACGCGTGCGGTCCTCTTCACGCCGGGCACGCGACCGGGCCGCGACGCGGCGCGACTGTTCGTGCGATTCTTTGAGCCGTTCCTCGGCTTCGCGGCGCGTCGCGTTCTCGCTGGTGACGTCGCGCAGGATCGCGAGATGGAGGCCTGGCAGCACGTTCGCCACGGAACGGAACTCGACGTCGTGCATGGTGCCGTCGCACGCGCGCAGACGGTACCCGCCCGACATGCGGCCTTCCTTCAGGAACTCGTTCCAGCCTTCGCGGGTGTGGCTGGCCGATGCATCGGCCGGGAGATCCCAGACGTGCAGCTGCAGGATGCTGTCGCGATTGCAACCGAGCAGCGCGCACGCGGCGGCATTCGCGTCGACGTACTCGCCCGCGTCGTTCGCCAGCAGGATCGCATCCAGGGCGTTGTCGAACAAAGCCTGGAGACGCCGCCGGCTGTGGAACAGCGCTTCCTGCAGGCGGAGATGTTCCGACATGTCGGTGACGATGACGAAATGCGCCTGCCGGCCTTCCAGGACCAGGGCTCGCGTCGACACTTCGACCTCGAACACCTCGCCGCTGCTGGTCTGATGCCGCCACCGGCACCGTAGCAACGGGTCACTGCGGTGACGCGCAAATTCTTCGAGGAAGATCGGCCGGTCGGCGGGCGGCCGGATGTCGGCGATCGTCATCCGCAGGAACTCGTCGCGCGAGAACCCGTACCGGGCAACTGCCGCCTCGTTGACACACACGAAGCGAAGCGTGACGTCGTCGAAAACCCAGGCGGGCAGCGGAATCAGGTCGAAGAGGGCCTGGAGGTCCTGAGTCAGAGTGGCGGAGGACGTTGTTGCCGTCGCCATGGGTACGGCCGCGCCGATGGTAGCAAAAGAGCGCTCCGGTCGCTATGGCAGACTCAGCCGCAAAAGGGCCTCCGCTCACCTTGAGAATCACGACCGCCTGGAAACCGAGGCTCGAGATGACGATCAGCAGCTCGACGAACCGCGCCCGGCTTCGCCGCCTGCGCGCGCCCTATCGGCGGCAAGCGCTGGAGACGACGCGAGCTGGGCCGGCGCCATGACCCAAGGAACAAGCATTGAGGTTAACTTCTCGCCGGCTGGAACGTAGTAGACAAGTGATGACTCCCAGATTGCTCAGCGGGCTCGTCGCGATTGGTCTGTTCGTGCTGCCACCCGGCCTGCTGGCAGCCGGCGCTCAGGGACGCGCCGCCCCCGCCGCCCAGACCCAGCCGCCGGTCGCGAGCGGAAACGAGGAAAACGCCCGCGACACCCGCGAGCGGCTGCGGGAGCTGCTCGACGAGTATCCACCGTCGGTCGCACAGGTGCTCCGCCTGGATCCGTCGCTCCTGTCGCGATCCGATTACCTGTCGACGTACCCCAAGCTCGCCGCCTTCTTCGCCCAGCATCCGGAAGTCGCGCACAACCCGGTGTTCTTTCTCGGCGATTCAGGGTACCGCCTCATCGACAACCGATCGCAGGCGCTGAACATCATCCAGGGCGTGTTCGCCGGCATAGCGGCGCTGATTGTCTTCAGCACGATCGTCGGGCTCCTCGTGTGGGTGATCCGGTCGGTCATCAATTACCGATCGTGGCTGCGCGCCACGAAGATTCAGACCGACACGCACGCAAAGCTCTTCGACCGCTTGTCCTCGAACGAGGAGCTGATGGCATACGTCCAGTCGCCGGCCGGGCAGCGCTTCCTCACGTCCGCGACAATGACCGTGGACGTGTTGCCGCGGACCGTCGGGGCGCCGGTCGGACGCATCCTCTGGTCGATGCAGGCCGGCGTGGTGGTGACGCTCGCCGGCGCCGGTCTGTGGTTGGCGAAGGCCAGTGTGATGGACGAAGTCGCGCAACTCCTTCACGTGATTGCCGTGCTCGCCATGGCCATCGGTGTCGGGTTCATCGTCTCGGCGTTCCTCGCCTACGCGCTGTCGCATCGGCTCGGTCTGCTGGAGCCGCCGGCGGGCACCAGTCATGCGTGACACGACGTTTTCCGAGATCGAACGGCTCGGCTCTGCCGCCGGCGAAACGGACGAGACCTTCCAGATGGACGAGGACACGTTCCGTGTGTTCTACGAGCGCACGGCGCGACCGATTTGGGCGTACTTGTCACGGATGACCGGCGATGCGCGGCTCGCCGACGATCTTCTGCAGGAAACCTATTATCGGTTCCTGCGCGCAGCGGCAACTCACGACAGCGAGGCGCATCGCCGCAATTATCTGTTTCGCATCGCCACCAACCTGGTGCACGACCACCGACGGCATCTCCGGATCGACCGCATTGAGACGACCGAAACCCTCGATGCCGCCGACGGCCGGCCCGGCGCGGACCTCGCGGCCGGGACGGCGTGCCGCCTCGATCTGGCGCGCGCAATGGCGCGCCTGAAGCCGCGCGAGCGCGATCTGCTGTGGCTCGCGTATGCGCATGGATCCACGCACCAGGAAATCGCGGACACGCTGGGCCTGAAGCGCAGCAGCATCAAGCTGTTGCTCTTCCGAGCCCGCCGCCGGCTCGCCGGGTTCCTGCGCGATCCGCGCGCGGCTCACCCGGCCGACACCCCCGAGCAGCCCGTGGTGAAAGTCCAGCGTCGCACCGAGGGCGGCGAGGCGCCTGCAGGGGCCGAGCTGGCTCGGCCCACCACGAAACGAGATTGATCGTGGCCATCACCGAATGCGCGTACGAAGCGCACATCGTCGAGACCATCGTGAGCGGCCGCTGGCCGCTCGCGTGCGATCCGTCGCTCGTCGCACACGCCGGCCACTGTGCCGTCTGTCGTGAGGTGGTGACCGTTGCCGCGGCGCTGCACGACGAGGAGGCAACCGCGCGCCAGGAGGCGCGCCTGCGTGTGCCATCGGCAGCAATCGTGTGGTGGCGCGCGACGATCCGTGCGCGGACCGAGTCGTCGCGCATCGCCGAGCGGCCGATCACCGTCGCGCAGGGCCTCGCCGGCGCCTGCGCCGTCGGTCTGGCGTGCGGTGTGGTCGGCGCGGCCTGGCGGTCGTTGGAATGGTTCCAGCGCCTCGGCGACATCATTTCGGATGTCGGTCCACGGCGCCTCGATATCACCGCGGCGTCGGCGCTGATTCTCCAGCATGCGCTGCCGCTGGTGCTCGGTCTGGGCGCGTGTCTCCTGATTGCGCCGCTCGCGCTGTATCTGGTCCTGTCGGACGACTAGCGTCAATACACTTGCGGTGGGGCTCCGCGCCGAACGGCGATCCGAAGGGGCGCCGTGTCGGTCAGCATGACGCGCGTGGCGCCGTTCACGAGCGACCCCAGAAGCGCGGCGTCGCGGGCGCCTTCGCTTGGCAGATCGTCGACAACCGCAACGTAGTACTCGCCCGGTGGAAGGCCGGCAATCGAGTCCGGCCGCTGAGGAGTCGTGGCGATCGACGGCGCGCCGTTGGCGGACGCTGTCGCGACAGGCGGCGGTGGCGGCACGTACAGCCGCACGTATCGCGAATTCTCGGTCCATCGCTTTTTGTCACGGGCGAACACGACTGCAACGTACTCGCGCGTCGGCAGGCCATGTTCGTCTGTGACGTCGAGGGTCAGCTCGGTGCGGCGATCGGTGAACACCACCTCGATGTCGCGCCAGACCTGTCCCGGACCGAAGCGCATCGGCTGTTCGACCAGGTTGATCTCGTCACGACCAGCGCTCTTGACCATCCATCGTCCGACGCCTGTCGGCATCAAGCTGCAGGAGCCCATCGCACCATCGATGCGGAACGTCCAATCGGGCGACACCTCGGTCACACCTGGTTGGCACATGCCGAATGGGACCGTCGAACCGAGGCCGATGCGAACGGATTGCGGGTCGTCCGGTAGTGGGCTCTGGCCATCGAATATCAGCCGTCCCGTTACCACCGCTGCGGGACCGAGCTGAATTGTGAGATCGGGGATCGGGCCGCCTGTCGCGGTCACGCGCGACACACCAAACAGCTCGTCGCCCTTGCGCGGTGGTCCCATAACCCCGCCGAGTTTCAATCTGAACGTGCCGTCCGGTCGCACGCCACCGCCGAACATACCGAAGTCGCGAACCTCGTTCGAGACACGCCGGACCTGGATGCTTCCGCCCTGAGCGGGCTGCCCCTTGGAGTCGAGGACGGTTCCGCTCACGACGCTCGCCATCGCGTCGACGAGCACGATTTCAATACCGGTTACCGTTTGGGCACGCTCGACGCGAATTGGCTGCGCTTCCGCGAGCGACATGGCGCTTGGAAAGTACGTCGGCATGGGCGCCGCATCGGACGCATCGTCGAGCTGCCGCTGTGTCGCGAGCAGCACGTACGAACCGGGCTCGAGCTTCGGGACGCGGAACTCGCCGAGATCGTTGGTTGCCGCGCCTCCTCGCGGCATGGGCGTGCCGCGGCCGAGTGCCGGGATACGCAGGACCTGCACCTGGCCGAACTCCACCGGATCGCCGTGGGCATCGACGACGCGGCCGGTGATTGCCGCGCCGCGATGCAGCGGGATGACCAGGCCGGTGACGGTTTCATGCTCGGCCACCATCAATGGTCGATTGCTGCCGCGGAGCGTCGGCGCCCGTTCGGGATAGCTTGCAGTGGCGTACCCGACCCTGTCGGCACTCAGAAAGAACCTTCCTGAGGGAAGGTTCGCAAACTCGAAGCCGCCGGTCTCGTCGGTCGACACTGGGGAAGGGAGCCCCGGTACCCCCATGATGCGGACGCGCGCGCGGGGGACGGCCGAACCGGTCTGCGCATCGACAACACGGCCTTTGATTCGGCCTGTGCCGGTTTGTTGCGGGAGACGATCGCGGGGCGGTTGCGGCTGGGCATACACCGCCGCGGCTGTGCACAGGACTATGCCGATTACGCCAGGAGCCCGTCCGAGTGATGGTGAACCGGCTCCTAGCAGGCGCACTACGCGCGCTGAGATGTTCGATTTATGGCTGTTTTTCGCCGGCGAAGCCGACCTACTGGGAGCGTGTTCTTGTTTCTCAGACACGCTCCCAGGCCAGCGGAACAATTGACACGTGCGCATAGACGTTCCGCTGATTAGACACCGGAACGCCGCGTGTGGTCTGGCATCGACCCATCGCGACAGCGCAGCACTCGCGCGCAGGGCAGCCATGACTGAAATCTCCGATGACTCCGTCCCCGCTCCGTCCCCGCTCCGTCCCCACTCCGTCCCCGCCACACCCACTCTATACTGGCCAGTTCTGATGGCCAGACGCATCGAAGGTGAGCTCGCGGCCGAGAATGTCCTGATTGGCGTGGCATGTCTGCCGGCCATCGCCAACGTGGTGAGGGCCCTGCCGCTGCGGCTGTCACTCGATGCGAATGAAGGATGGAACGCCTATCAGGTGCTGGCGGCAACGCGCGGCACGCTGTATCCGCACCCGCCCCAGTTCTTCTTCAACAACTACCCGCCGCTGTCGTTCTTTCTGGTCGCGCCGATCAGCTCGGTCATCGGCGATCCGATTGTTGCCGGCCGCGTGCTTGCGCTTGTTGGATTCGTGGCGCTGGCGGCGATGACGTTCCTCGCCGCACGTCAGATGGGTTGTACTGCGGCCGAAGCCAGGTTCGGCGCGGTCCTCTTCGTCGCCGTCACGCTCTCCCTCAGTCACTACGTTGGCATCGACGATCCGCAGTTCGTCGGCCAGGCCGTTTCGGCGGCCGGGCTGCTCTTCTTACTGCCACGACCACGGACCGCGGCTCGGATCGGGATGTCAGCCGCATTGATGACGACCGCCGTCTTCATCAAACACAACGTGGTGGCGCTGCCGCTCGCGTGTGTCATGTGGCTGTGGACGGACGATCGGCCGGCAGCGCGCCGGTTGATCGCAGCCGGGTCGCTCGTTTCGCTCGGATCGTTCGTTGTCTGCGTGGCCTGTTTCGGCATCGGACTGCTCGACGGCCTGGCCACGCCTCGCGGCTATTCGCCGCTCGTGGCGGCATCGGCCTTCGCGCGATGGATCGTTCGGGTCCCCGTGTTCCTCGGGGCACTGCTGCTCCTGTGGCGGCGCTTTCCCGGGGATTCGTCCGTGGCGTTCTGCGCGTGTTTTGTCGGCATCGCCTCGTTGACGGGCGTCGCGTTTCTCGGCGGCGACGGTGTCGACTGGAACATGATGTTCGAGTCGAACTGGGCCTGCTGTCTGACCGCGGCGGTGGCCTTGAATCGCTTGACGGGCGTGCCGCCGGGTGTGCCGTCGCACAGCAAGCCGCGACTGGCACTGGCCGCAGCGTTCGTGCTGCTGCCGATCGTCGCGGCCTCGCTCGCCCTGCGCCAGGCACGTTGGAATCCCGGATCGACAACCGTCGCGCGGCTGGCGGCCACGCCGGCGTTCGAAGACGACATCGCGTTCGTCGCCAGCCGGCCGGGGCCGGCCCTGTGCGACGATCTCGCCGTCTGCTTCTGGGCTGGAAAGCCCGCCGTCGTCGACGTGTTCAACCTTCGGCAATATCGGATCGCGAGGCGAGCGAATGCGCGCGAGCTCGACGCTCTCGTGGACCGCACGTACTTCGGAGTGATCCAGGTGAAACATCGAGGCGCGTCGCTCGGCCCCGATTTCCAGGCGGCGCTTGATCGCCATTACGTGGCCGTCCGGCAGGGACCGGCCGGGACGTCGTTCGTGCCGCGTGATCAATGGCCGGTTCGTGACGGACAACCGTGAACCGATCTGTAACGAAGCTTCGCCTCAAACCGCCGAGCAAAACCGAGCCTCGGCGGAGCGAGCGAATCTTCGTTACTCTCTAGAGGCAAATCGGCTCTCGGCTCAGGTCGATGATGCTGATGCGGGCGGGCAGGACCTCGAGCCGATGGTAGAAGTCGATCGGCATCCCGAGCGCGAAGAGCAGCATCGCACGGATGACGTCGCCGTGCGACACGATCGCCACGATGCCATCCGGATACCGCGTCCGCAGATCGAGCAGCGCGCTCACGGAGCGGTGCTGGACGTCGAGCATCAGCTCGCCGCGTTCCGGGCGCGTCACGCTGCGTACGGTGTTGAAGCGCTGCCACGACTCGTTCGCGTCGAGATCGGGGAACGACGTCCCGGTCCAGGCGCCGACGTCGTACTCGAGAAACGCAGGAGCGGTCTGGACGGCCAGGCCATGATCGCGGCCAATCGCATCGGCGGTTTCGCGCGTCCGCTCGAGCGGGCTCGACACGATGGCCGTCAGCGGGATGTCGTGCAGACGTTCGACCAGCCGCGCCACCTGCGTGCGCCCGACGCCGTTCAGGCGAATCCCAGGGGCAACGCCAGCGAGGTAATGATTGACGGCGTCCGTGAGGCCGTGGCGGATCAGGAGAAACGTCGTCATTTGGTGCCGACTTCACTTGATGGCGAGGGAGACTACGATAGAGCACGCGATCGAACGCAATGGCAGCCGCGTGTGGCCTGAGTCGAACCTGCCGATCCAGGCACGCCTGCCGTGAAGCGGACGATACGTCTCGGCGCCCTGCTTCAACCCGGAAGCCGGCGTGAGCGTTGAGACGTGCGAGATCAGATGGTTACGCCGGAAGCGCGCTGAGGTCGCGGCCGCCGAGCCGAACGAACATCTCCTCTTCGCCGCGCAGCCGCGGAACGCTGGCGGGCCACGGCTCGTCGATTTGCATCAGCATCAGCGCCGCGCCGACAAGCGCCAGGTTCTTGCTGAAATGGGTCAACTCGTTCAACCGCTGGTTGGGATCCTGTTCGTCCCAGAAGCGATGGATCTGCAACGTGACCGGAATGAGGAAGGCAATCAGCGCCGCGAGGCCCTGACGCGGTTTCACCCCGGCGATGATGCTGGCGCCCCCGGCGAGCAGCATCGCGCCAGTCGCGGGGATGGCCGCCTCGGCCGCGGGCACGCCCTTCGCGCCGGCATATTGGCTCATCGTCTTCTGGTTGAGGAAATGGTTCACACCGTTGTAGGCGAAAAACCCACCGAAGATCACCCGTCCGAGAACGAAGAGCGCACGCATACTCCCCTCCGCGGAGAACTCATGCACTCTTCATTCCGCCCTATGGCCGAGTTGGCGTCTCTCGCCCAAGTCTCAACTCTCAAGTCGCAAGTCTCAAAGCTCAAGGCTCAACTCTCATCGCCCTCCGGCGCTGAGGGTGAGTCCGCTCAGCGTTCAAAGTTGAAAGTTGACCGTTGAGACTTCACAGTTGAGAGTTGACAGTTGAGAGAGCCTGCTCGATGTGCGCCGTGTGATGCCGGCTGTGCCACGCGTACATCGCGATGGCTTCGTCGATCGGGACGCGGCCCCATTCAGGATGCACGAAGCTTCTTCGGTACTCGCGCTCCGGAAGCGCCCGCAGAAATGCCATCCAGCGACGATGCAGCGCATCGAGCAAATCGATTGACATGGCGATGGGGCCAGACTTCGCCTCGGGCAGCTCCGCCCATTGCGCCTCTTCGTACGTCTTGATCGCCGGCTCGTCTTCCGTCACTGCGAGCTTCATGCGGATGTAGGCGTTCAGATGGCTGTCCGGTACGTGATGCACCACCTGGCGGATGGTCCATCCGCCCGGACGATACGGGGTGTCGAGCTGCTGATCGTTCAGTCCGCTCACGAGCGCACGGATACGAGCGGGAAGCTGCTCGATCGTCTGAAGGTACGCGGCACGCGCCGCGGGATCGAGCGGCGTCGGCGGACGATCGATCGGGCCGACCGGATACCGGAGCTTGTCGAGATCTGTCATTGATTACTCCCTTTTCTGGTCGTCCGGCTAAAGCCGGACACTACCGATGTGGGCCGCCGGCTAAAGCCGGACACTCCAATCTACCGACGACGCGCACGCGTAGGCAGTTCGAATCGAAACATCCGTAGTGTCCGGCTTCAGCCGGACCCAGGATGAGTACAATCGCACCCACATTTTCCAGTGAGGCGAACGACGATGGTACGAGTTTCTGCGGTTTCAGCGGCAGTCCTTTTCCTGCTTGGACTGCTCACGGCCTCGTTTCAGGCACAGCAGTCTCAGCCCGCCGGACGCGGCGCGGGCGGCACAGGGCGAGCGGAGCAGGCGGCCCCGGGCGGACGCGCGCAATCGATTGACGACCGCACGGGCGGCATGCAGAGATTCGACGGCTACTTCCCCCTCTACTGGGACGAGCGCACGGGCACGCTCTACCTGGAGATTCCTCGCTTCGACACCGACTTTCTGCTCTCGACCGGGCTCGCGGCGGGTCTCGGATCGAACGACATCGGACTCGATCGCGGCCAGGGCGGCCAGGGCCGCGTGGTGCGGTTCGAACGGATCGGTCCGAAAGTGCTGCTGACGCAAGCGAATCAATCCTTCCGATCGACGAGCGGCAATCCGGCCGAGCGGAAGTCGGTCGAAGACTCCTTCGCGAAATCGGTGCTCTGGGGCTTTACGGTGGCGGCCGAGAGCGGCGGGCGCGTGCTCGTGGACGCCTCCGATTTTCTGCTCCGTGACATGCACGGCGCCGGCGGCGCCCTTCGCCCCGGCACCTATCGGGTCGATCGCAGCCGCAGCGCCTTCTACCTGCCGCGCACGAAAGCGTTTCCGAAGAACACCGAAGTGGAAATGATCCTCACCTTCGCGGACGAGGCGGCGGGTGGCCGCGGCGGCGGTGGCGGCGGACCGCAGCAGGGTCCCCCGCCGATCGGCGAAGCGGGCGGCCGCGGTGCGGGCGGCGGCCGCGGCGGCGGCCTGTTCTCCGGCAGCGTCGCGAGCGTCACGCCAACGGCCGACGCCGTGACGCTGCGCGAGCATGTGTCGTTCGTCGAGTTGCCCGACCCCAATTACAAACCGCGATGGGACGATCCGCGGGCCGGCTACGGCGGGCTCGCCTTCGTCGACTACAGCGTGCCGATCGGCGAGCCGATGCAGGTCCGTTACATCCGCCGCCATCGGCTTGAAAAGAAAGATCCCGACGCGGCGACGAGCGAACCGGTGAAACCGATCCAGTACTGGGTGGATCCGGGCGCACCGGAGGACGTGAAAAAGGCGCTGCTCGAAGGCGCCGGCTGGTGGAACCAGGCGTTCGAGGCGGCCGGGTTCCGCAACGGGTTCACGGTGGCCGTGCTGCCGGATGGCGCCGATCCCATGGACATCCGCTACAACATGATCAACTGGGTTCATCGATCCACGCGTGGCTGGAGCTCGGGCGGCACCGTCTCCGATCCGCGGACCGGAGAGATCATCAAAGCCACCGTGACGCTGGGCTCGCTGCGCGACCGGCAGGACTACATGATCTTCGAGGGCCTGCTCTCGCCGTATGCGAACGGAAACGAAAAACCGCCCGTGCTGTACGAGACCGCCTTGAAGCGGATTCGCCAGCTGTCCGCGCACGAAGTGGGCCACACCCTGGGCCTCGGTCACAACTATTACGACAGCGACAAGGGCTGGATCTCGGTGATGGACTATCCGCACCCGCTCGAAAAGCTCAACGCCGATGGCTCGATCGATCTCGCCGACGCCTATCAGGGGCGCATCGGCGACTGGGACAAGGTGACGATCAACTACGGCTACCGCCAGTTTCCGCCGGGAACCGACGAAAAGGGCGCCCTCACCCGGATTCTGGACGAGGCGTGGGCGCAGGACCTGCGCTACATGACCAACCAGGACACCGATTCGAATCCGAAAGTCGATCAGTGGTCGAACGGTGTCGATCAGGCCGAAGAGTTGTATCGGCTGATGAAGGTGCGACGGTCGGCGCTCGATCGGCTCGGCGATCACACGATTCGCGCCGGCGCGCCGATGGCCACCATCGAAGAGCCGCTGGTGCCGATCTTCATGTATCACCGCTACGCCGTCGAATCGACGGCATCGGCGATTGCGGGCCAGGACTACATCTACGGAATGCGCGGCGACAATCGGACCCCGACACGACTCCTGTCGGTCGACGATCAGCGAAAAGCGCTCGATGCGTTGACGACGACCTTGAGACCGGCCGAACTGACGGTGCCGAAGCAGGTGCTCGATCGCATTCCGCCGCGGCCACCGGGGTGGGGCATGCATCGCGAGCTGTTTCCGCGGACGACGGGTGACACGTTCGATCCGCTCAGCCCCGCCACCGTCGCGTCCGACGTGACGATCGGGTTCGTGCTGCAGCTCGATCGCGCGTCACGCATGGTGGCCCAGCACGCCGTCAATCCCGCACTGCCTGGCCTGGAAGACGTGATCGATCGGTTGACGGCGGCGACATTCGATGCGCCGACGGCGACCGCGTACGAAGCGGCCGTCCGTCGCGCGGAAGAGCGCGTGCTGATCGATCGCATGATGTGGCTGGCATCGGCCGCGCCCAACAGCCAGGTGCGCGCGATCGCGTCGCTGAAGTTGTCGAAGCTCGCGTCGCGGCTGAAGACGACCGTAGCGAAAACGGACGCCGACACCGCGCAGCGGGCCCTCATCGCCGCCGACATCAAACGGTTCCTCGAGCGGCCTGCCGAAGTGGCCCGCATGCTGCCGCCGCCTGAGGCCCCGCCCGGGGCGCCCATCGGCGACCTGCCGCTCGATTGGCTGGCGGCGCCGCCGTGGCAGTGAGCGGCATGTCGCCACTACGTGGCACAACGATCAACGCAGAACTCGCGGAGCACGCAGAGAAACCCCGTCCGCTTTGTGTTCTGCGTGTTCTGCGTGTTCCGCGTTGATCGTCGTGGGGGAGTGCGTGTGTTCGCCTGCTAGCTCGGCCACTTGTCACCGCGATCGTGACAATTCACAGAGGCGGTGCGATACTGCCCCCGTGAGTGACAAGAGAATTGTCGATGAGAGCACCGAACTCACGGAGCGGCTGGAGCGCATTCGTGGGCTCTGCGACGATCTGGAAAGAGCACGAGGGGCCGCCGACGAGCAGCGAAAGCTGATTGGACAGATGAAGCGCGAAGCCGCTGAGCTTCGTGCAGACCTCCGCGCCTACCTCGAACCCGCCCGGAGTCGCTGACCGTCAGTCCTGAATGCGAATGCGCCTCTTTGCCGGTCGTCACCGCCGGTCGACGAGGCGCCCCCCCAACTTCTCCCGCTTATTGCGGTCCATTACCGTGCACGGCGATGCTGTGCCTTTGATCGAAGTCAACGCTCGATGCAGCCGGCGCGGGCCGCGACTCACAGGATTTCTCCCACTCGTTTCGCTTGTGTCTCCGGTATGATTGGAGCGCCTCAGCGATTGCCGGCTATGCAACGCAGAGCCCTGATTCTGACGTCCGCCGTGTCACTGGCTCTCATTGCTGTCGTCCACGCGGACGATCTGGTCCTCGACCGTTTTGGCAGCTACCTCGAGTCGCTGCGTACCCAGGCGGCCATCCCCGGCCTCGCGGCCTCGATCATCGGACCTGGCTACGTCATGCGGGAGTTCGTATTCGGCCGGCAGAACATCGAGCGCGCCGACCCGGTCAAACCCATCACACCGTTCCATCTCGACGGCGTGACGCAGATCGTCACCGCAACGCTGGTGCTGAGGTGCGCCGAAGAGAATCGGCTCTCGTTGGACGATCAACTGGCGGGCGCAACACTGCGACAGCTCCTCAGCCACACTTCCCAGCAACCCGGCGGTCTGGTGTTTGCGTACCGGCTCGACCGTCTCGACGCGCTGGCGCCGGTCGTCGCGGCGTGCAGGGACGAGTCCTTCCGAAGAAGCGTTGCCGACCTGCTGGAGCAGAACTCGATGTTCGACTCGGCGCCTGGTCCAGATTCGACGACGCTCCGGGCGTCGGACGGCTTCGATCAAACGGAGATCGACCGGTACAAGCGGGTCATCGATCGCCTCGCAACCGGGTATACGGTGAACACGCAAGGCACCGCATCCACCTCGTCGTACGCCGCGAGTACGTTGAAGCCATCGGGCGGGCTCATCACGACAATACACGATTTCGCGCAGTTCGACCTGGCGTTGAAAAAGGGCGTCCTGCTGCACAAAGATTCGATTTGGCAAGCCGCGTGGACGGCGCCGCTGGGCGCGAACGGCCGGCCCCTGCCGCACGGGCTCGGATGGTTCGTCCAGAGCTACAACGGCGAGCTCGTGGTCTGGCAGTTCGGTTCCGGCAACGCCTCGGCTTCGATGGTGGTGATGATTCCCAATCGTGGTCTCACGTTGATTCTGCTGGCCAACAGCGCCGGATTGACCAAAGGCTTCAATCTGACGGCTGGCGATGTGAGCGTGTCGCCGTTTGCCAAGGCGTTCCTGAATACGTTTCTCCGGTAGGCACGATGCGGTTGCGGGGGTTGCTGGTTGGAATCCTGTTAGCGGTTTCGCGCGCATCCGCTCACGCCGCCGACAGGCAGATCCAACCGTTCATTGCGGTGTCGCTCGGGGCGAGAACGACGTTCACACTCCTTGACACTGCGGTTCAGAAGGCCAATGTTGTTTTCGGAGCCCGTGCACTCGTGCTGGGTGACATCGTCGGCGTCGAGGTGGACGTCGGACATGCGCCGGGGTTCTTCCAGTCCGCCAATAACCTCGTGCTGCACAGCCGCGTCACGACGCTGAGCGGCAATATCGTGGTCGCCATGCCGCGGCGCCTGACGGAATATACGTTGCGGCCGTTCTTCGTCGGAGGTGGTGGCATCATGGTCGCTCGCGCCGAAGATTTTCTCGGCATCCTGCCGGTGTCCGATACGCTGCCGGCGATCGACGTTGGCGGCGGCGTGTCGGGATTCATCACGAACACAGTGGGCGTCGTGTGGGACCTGCGCTATTTCCGCAGCGTCGCCGGAAACGATCAGAGTGGCGAATCACCCTTTGGCCAACATTTATCATTCTGGCGGGCGGGCATGGCGCTCGCGCTTCGGTACTGACATGATGAGCTCCAGAAGTCAGCAGCCGTGTCGATGGATGGTGGTGGCGGCGGCGGCGGCCCTCGTGTTCGTCGCGGTCGCGCACGCGGCGGAGAGCCTGCGCATTACGCCGACGGTGCGCGACGATCACGTGCTGGTCTCGTTCGAGCTCACCGACGCGTACACCGATGCGGTCCGGCAGTCGATCGCCAGCGGTCTTCGCA
>QHWF01000038.1 GCA_003222455.1 Acidobacteriota bacterium | reverse complement strand
GCGGCGGCACCTTCTTGTGGCAGGCGCTCGCGACTGCAAGGACAGAAGCCAGGGCCAGGATTGAAACAAACTGGCGCGCGCGTCTCATTCGCACACTCCTCACGTCGTAGCTGACCGAATCGATGCGGGGCAGCTTACAAAGTTGATTACAAGGTGTCAATTCAGCCGATCGCAGGCGGCCGATCAATCTAAGGATACAATGCGCCGCACGAACGGCGCTGAGCACGACGAAACCGCCGAGACACGTGCTCGGCGGTTCCGGCGCGTTTCCGCGTGGATCGTCGTCCACTTTTCAGCATGGACCATCTGCTTCGGGCTACCGCGCGAGCGGAGGCGCGTCATTTCTGGTTCCATGGATTTCGCGCGTTTGTCGAACCTCTGGTGCGTCAGGCCACCGCGGGGGCGTCGGCTCGCATTCTCGATTGCGGCTGCGGTACGGGTGCGAACGTCGCATGGCTCGGCCGGTTCGGACGCACCTACGGCTTTGATTTATCCCAGACGGGCGTACGGTTCGGCCGCGAGGCCGGCCGCACGACGCTGGTGCGGGCAAGTGTCACCGCGGTGCCGTTTGCGAGCGCCGCATTCGATCTCGTCACCTCGTTCGACGTCCTGTATTCGCTCGACGAGAGTCAGGAGCACGCCGCATTGAACGAAATGTTCCGGGTGCTCAAGCCCGGCGGCTTCGCGATCATCAACGTCGCCGCGCTCGAAATCCTGCGCGGCGATCACTCGGTGCTCAGCCATGAGCGCCGGCGTTACACGCGATCGATGCTGCGCGTGTCCCTTGCCGGGGCAGGATTCTCGATTGTCAGGCTCACCTACACAAACACGGTGCTGTTTCTGCCGCTGGTCGTCACGCGCACGCTGCAGCGCTGGCGTGGCCTCAAACCCGAGGACGGCGCGCACGGCGAAATCACCGTCCCTGCCGCGCCGATCAACGCGATGTTGACCAGATTGCTCCTGATCGAAAGCGCGTGGATCCGGCGGTTCGACGCACCATTCGGCAGTTCGTTGCTGTGCCTCGCGCGCAAGCCGCCTCGCTGAAGCACGGTAGCGCAGCCCAGGCAGGAGTGATGGCCGCCCGGATGCTAGGAGGTCGCTCGAACTGTGCACTTGAAGATTCTCAACCCCAGATGCCGCCGATCGCCACTCCGCCGCCACCCGTGCTCCGCTGGAACGAACACCTGATCGGTTTCAAGGGTGATCGTCACATCGCGGCCGGACTCTGCCGTCATCGGAATAACGGCGTCCACCGCGAAGTCCGACGACAACACCCGATCGATCAGGGCCCGCTGACCGGAGCGCACGACGAGCCGTGACCCGCGCGAGAAGTACTTCCGCGGCGACTCACCTTCGAGGTGCAGCGTGAGCGTCGATGCGCGCGCCGGCGCGCGAACGCGCAGCTCGCCGCGTTCGCTGAGCCAGCGCCAGCGCAAGCCGTTCTGCGGGTTGAACTCCGGCTCCAGCCATCCCTGGCCGTAGCCAAAAACGGCGCGGTCCGACGAGGCATCGAACTGTTCGATGCCGACACGCGACGGCGGCGTGGTGCGGATGGTGACCTTCGCGAAATCGGCCTGAGCATCGGACCGCTGGTCGAGCGGAATGAAGCGGAGAAAATACCCGGGCGCGACGACCGAGGAGTCCTGCAATCGGTCGTTTACCAACACCTCGAGCCGCGGTTGTGCGGCCGGATCGAAATTGCGGCCTCCCACCACGAGCGTGCCCGACAATGTTTCACGCGCAATCCACGCGTCGATGGCGCCGCGCGACAAGCCGCGCCCGTCGACCTGGGACACACCCGCCGCTTCGGGTGTGAGCTCCCAGCCCTCACCGGCGTACCAGTCGGGTCGGGCGATTTGGTACCAGTCCATTTCATTCGGCCGCACGCCGCCCAGCATCGCGGGATAAGGCATGTGCCACCGATAACCGGTCGCCTCCTCGCCACCGGTTCCCCGGCCGATCAGGTCCACGGCGTGCCGCATGGGATCGACGACCAGCCAGACGGGGGCGCGGCCGCCGTTGTTCCAGTACTTCACCAGCTCGAGCCACTCGTGCTGCGGCGGCGCCGGCAGCTTCCGATCGATGGGCGGCATGGCGTCACCAACCCAGCGAATCGGCCGCCGCAGATCGAATTCTTCGCGTTTCGAGGGCCGTGCTCGCGCGGCGCATGTCGTCGAGCAGGCGGAACGCCGGGGCCTTTTCGCGCGCATACGCGGCGACCGACGTGCCGCCGACGTGCGCGCCAGCCATGGCGGCCAATGCGACGATGGCCAGTCCGGACCTGCGAGGGAGGACCCGCGCGCCGGCGGCCGCACAGTACGCCATCGGAATCACCAGCGGCAGCGCGTAGCGGCCGGTGAACGTCTCTTGAAACAGCAAGTGGAAGATCAGATACGGACCGAATGCCGTGGCAAGCAGGAGCGCGGCACGCGTGTGCGCGCGCATGAGCGCAACGCCGCCGTCGACGGCCAACAGCAGCACGGGCGCGGCGATCAACCATGTGCCCCACGGCGCCACGAAACTGTAGTAGAAGGCGTTGACGAGATCGCGCGTGGTGTGCGACGTCCAGAGCATCCGTACACCGGAGAAATCCTCCGACCCCTGACGCGACAACGCGACCAGGTACTGACGCGGCCCGCCGCTCAACACAATCAACGGCACCGCCCACACGAGAACGCCGCACGCGTACGCCGCGAGCATCTCCACGCTTTGCACCACGGACGACGCGGAGGACGCGGCGGGGAAATCCTGTGGGTTCTCTCCCAATGGTGATACCGGGGGAGGATCGTCTCGGTTGTTCGCGCCGGGCGTCGCCGAGAGCGCCGATAGCGAATCGGATCGAGTCGGGATTTTACCTCCGCGTCCTCCCGCCTTCGCTGAAGCTACGGCGGGCCACCGTAGCTTTACGCGAAGGTGGCCGCGTCCTCCGCGGTAAAAGCGCAGAACGATCAGCAACGGCACCGTCAGCCACACCACTTGCGAACGAATGCCGGCAGCAAGTCCGGCGCAGAACGCCGCAACAACCAGGGCGTGCGGGATCGACGCAGACAGCGCCAACCCCTGGACGGCCACCGCGGCCGCCAGCCCCATCGCATCGCTGAGGGGCCTCGCAGCGGAAAACCAGTACAACGGCGCCGTCGCCGCGAGAGTTGTGGCAGCAAACCACCAGGCTGCCGGCGCATCGGGATCGAGCCGGTGAAACAGGACGGCGATGGCAAGGACGCCAAGCGTCGCCGCGACGATGCTCACGCCACTGAGCGCCGAGACCTCCGTGGGAGCGACCGCGTTCGCCGCCTTCGCCACGAAGATGAACACCGGATAGCCCGGCGGATGCGGCTGGTGCTGCGCGACGTCGAATTCGCGAACGCCAAGGGCGAAGTTGATCGAGTCGAGATCCTCGAGCGCGGCCGGCAGATACGGAAGATGGAAGGAGAAAAAAACAACGGCAAGAACGCTGGCCAACTTGAGGCGTGTGGCTGCGGATCCGCGCGCCTGAAGGGCTCCCGCTGCGGCAGGAGTGACCAACGTTCGCTCGACGTCGGGAGTCACCACGGCCCTGCGTGGCGGTGACTCACCACTTTCAGCAACGTGTGGATAATCAGCAGCATCATTGGCCACGAAGTCACGAAGACCACGAAGAAGACAGAGTCACAGTAGAAATTCTCTTCTTCGTGTGCTTCGCGTCTTCGTGGCAAAGAATAGTGCTGTTCACCCGGGATGCCGGTGAAAGCAGTCGATTCGGGAGGTGACAACTCCCACTCGATCGAGGTCACGTTGGCCGCAGCAACAGTCCTTCGTTCAGACTGCCGGTCCGATACCCCTGAAGATCGAGACTGACGTATCGGTAGCCAACGGCCTTGAGCTCGCGGACGATCGCTGCCGCCATGTCCTCCTCGAGCGCGCGCGCCATCTCGGCGCGCGAAATTTCGAGGCGCGCGAGCTCGTCGTGATGGCGCACGCGGAACACGCGAAACCCGAGCCGGCGAAGCGCGTCTTCCGCCCGCTCGATCGTGCGGAGCTTCTCGTCGGTGACGTCGTGTTGATACGGAATCCGCGACGACAGACAGGCGGAGGCCGGTTCGTCCCACGTCGGCAGGCCGGCCCGTTTGGAGAGCGCCCGGATCTCGTCCTTTGTGAGGTTCACTTCGTCGAGCGGACTGCGGACGCCGAATTCGCGCGCTGCCTGCCGTCCCGGCCGGTAATCGCCGCGATCGTCGGCGTTGTTGCCGTCGACGATGACGGCGCCCCGTTCCGCCGCGATGCGGGAAAGGTGGGTGTACAGCTCGTGTTTGCAGTAATAGCAGCGGTTGACAGGGTTGGCACGATACTCGGGTCGATCGAGCTCGCGTGTGTGGACGACTTCGTGGCGAAGGCCGAACTCGCGCGCAATCCGGAACGCGAGCTGCCGATGCCGCTCGGGATAGCTGGGGCTGTCGGCCGTCACGGCCACCGCGCGGTCGCCCAACGTACGGCTGGCGATGTAGGCCAGGTACGCGCTGTCGACGCCGCCGCTGTACGCGACGACTACGGACCCGAGCGTCGCAAGACGCAGGCGAAGCGCGTCGTTCTTTTCTGTCAAAGCGTTGGCGACCGCCGCGGGCTCAGCCGGATCTCCCATCACTCGTCCCAGGGCTCGTCTTCCTCGTCCGTTTCCTCGTCTTCCGCGTCGTCGCCTTCGACCTCGGCCTCATCGTCGAGGTCGTCTTCGTCGTCGTCCTCGTCATCGTCGGTGGAAAGATCGAGCTCGATTGGCGACAGGCCGACCACCTCGAGGTTGGAGCCGCACTCGGGGCAGCTCAATTGGTCACCCTTGTCGACATCGAATTCGTCGACTTCGATCTCGGCATCGCACTCTGGGCAGGTGGCCATAATCGATCCCCCGGGACGGCGTCGCGTGTCTGTGGGGTTTGGCAATTGGAAAAAGACGTGCCAGAATCCCCGCTCGGCAGGCGATCGCGATAAAGAGTTCGGATTATAGCGGCACCCGCGCAAGCCTGCAATTTTCGGGCGAACGCGGCGATCAACAACCGCCGATAGCATTTGACATGGCCAGTGCTTCGGTCACGATGAAAGTTGTCGTCGTCGCCGACGATACCGCGTTCGTGCGCGATCGCTTCCGGACGGCGGTCGAGAACGCCGGCCACAAAGCCATCCTCATCAAGAGCGCCCCGGAACTGCTCGCGCGCGTGCAAGCCGACCTGGCGACGATCGACCTCCTCGTGCTCGACTTGCGATTGCTGCAAGCGTCAGGCGTGGGCCTCGTCCGCGCGATCCGCAAGCTCGACGGAGGAAAACTGCCCATCCTGATCTTCAGCGGCACCATCGCCAGCGCGAACGAAGTTCGCGAGCTGGCGTCACTTGGCGTGGCAGGGTACGTGAACGAGTACAGCGCCGTCCAGCACATTGTGCCGGCGCTCGCCCCGCACCTGTTTCCCGACGATTTCAACCGCCGGCACAGCCCGCGGGTGGTCCTGGGTATTCCCATTCAGTACCGGTTCGGGAACACGATCGCGGCGGCGTTGACATTGAACCTCAGTCGCGGCGGCATCGCGATCCGCACCACGAGCCCACTCGAGAGCAGCGCCAGAATCAAAGTGCGGTTTCGGATGCCGGGCTCGAAGAAGGACATCGATGCCGAAGGGCGCGTCGCCTGGAGCGACCGCCGCGTCGGGATGGGTGTGCAATTCGAAAGGCACCAACCCGGCAGTCAGGCCCTCATCGACCAGTTCGTCGATGCGCACTTTTTCAGCAACCGCAAAGCCTGAGAATGAGAATCTGGTAACAATCCAATTACCAGATTACGCGATGACCAGATTACCCAATTGAGTGTTGGGGGTATTGTGGAGTACTCCGCCGCCGCCACGCTGTGGCGCCTCACGAGCTTGATGGCCCTCGTGTTCGCCAATGGCTTCTTCGTCGCCGCTGAGTTTTCGATCGTCACGGTACGGAAGACGCGGATCGACCAGCTGATCGCGGAAGGGCATCGAGGCGCGCGGGCGGTTCGCCGCGCGGTCACCTCGCCCGATCGCTACATCGCGGCGACCCAGCTCGGCATCACCATGGCCAGTCTCGGTCTGGGATGGCTGGCCGAACCCGTGCTCGCCACACTCATCGAACCGTCGTTTGCGTTTCTGCCAGGGCACGTGGCAGTCGCCACCGCGCACAGCATCGCCGTCGCAATCGCGTTCGGCGCCATCACCGCAGTGGAGATCATCTTCGGAGAATTGACGCCGAAATGGATCGCGCTCGAGCGATCCGAAGCCACGGCGTTATGGGTGGTGAGACCGCTCGAGCTGTTCATGCGGCTGTTCTGGCCGTTCATTCGAGTGGTGCACGTCACGGCCCAGACAATCATCAAAGGGCTGGGCATGCACGGCGCCGACCGGCGGGCGATGGTGCATTCCGAGGAAGAGCTGAAGATGCTGGTCACCGCGAGCCAGGAGGCCGGCGTCCTCGAGGAGCACGAGGAGCAGATGCTCCATCGCGTGTTCGGATTCGCCGACCTGAACGCGGGCAAGGTGATGATTCCGCGCACCGAGCTCGTGGCTGTTTCGGCGGCCGCGTCACGCGACGAGCTGCTGGCGCAGGTGGCGGCCCAGCCGCACACGCGCCTTCCCGTCTACCGCCGCGATCTCGACGATGTGCTCGGGATGCTCCACCTGACGGATCTGCTGAAGGCGCTGGTGGCAGGCAGGACGTTCGATGCCGCGACGCTCGCGCGCGAGGCGGTCACCGTTCCCGAGACGCTGCGGGCCGACGATCTGCTCGCCGAGATGAAACGCCGCCGGGTGCGCGAGGCCATCGTGATCGATGAGTACGGCGGGACGGCGGGCCTCGTCACATTCGAATCGCTCATGGAACGGATTGTCGGCGAGATTCCCGGAGAAGCTGGCGGGAGCGCGGCCCGGATCGTGGTCCGGGCGGACGGATCGGCCGACATCGATGGCCTGGCGCTGGTGACCGAGGTCAACAACCAGTTTGGCATGCACATCGACGAGGAAGTGTACAACACGGTCGGCGGCTTCGTCCTCGGCAGCCTTGGCCGCAGCGCGCGGATCGGAGACACGATTCACGTGAACGGGCGCCTGCTGAAGGTGCTCGCGCTGGACGGACTGCGTGTGGCGAGGGTGTGGCTGTCGAAATCCGAATCGTGATTCAACGCTCAAGGCTCAAGGCTCAAGGCTCAACGCTCAAGGCTCAGCGCTCGAGACACGACGATCGACGCAGAACCCGCAGAACGCGCAGAACAACGCTTCTCTGCGGGCTCCGCGGGTTCAGCGGTGATCGTCGGCGGTCGGATTGGAGAGTTGAGCGTTGAGAGTTGAGAATCGTGATTCAACTCTCAAGGCTCAACGCTCAAGGCTCGAGGCCGGCTCAAGGCTCAACTCTCAAGGCTCAAGTTGAGCCTTGAAAGTTGAGAGTTGAGACTTGAGGCTCAATCCGCCCGCAGCAGCCTGAGCGCGTTCGCGATGACGAGCACCGACGCCCCGGTGTCGGCGACAATCGCCATCCAGAGCGTCGCGATGCCCGCGATGGCGGCGGCGACGAATGCGGCCTTCATCACGATCGAGATCGCGAGATTCACTTTGATGTTGCGCACGGTGGCGCGGCTCAGACGGACGGCGTACGGGATTTTGAGCAGCTCGTCGGCCATCAGCGCCACATCGGCCGTTTCGAGCGCGGCATCGCTGCCCGCCGCGCCCATCGCGATGCCGACGTCGGCGGCCGCGAGCGCCGGCGCGTCATTCACGCCGTCGCCCACCATGGCGACCGAGCCGTACCGGCGGCGGAGATCGTCGATGGCCGCCACTTTGTCTTCGGGCAGGAGCTCCGAGCGCACGTCGTCTACGCCCACCTGCGCGCCGATCGCGCGGGCGGTGACGTCGTTGTCACCCGTGAGCATCACCACGGCCTTGATGCCATGGCGCCGCAGCAGATCCACGGCATCCCGGCTGGCTTCGCGCGGTCGATCGGCCAGCGCGATAATCCCGATCGGCCGATCGTCGCGCGCCACGAGGACGGCGCTGCGGCCGGCGGCGCTCAGCTCGTCGAGACGGTCGTGAATCGCGGGTGTGCACAGGTGCCGCTCTTCGAACAGCCGATGATTCCCGAGCAGGACCCGGACACCGTCCACGCGCCCTTCCGCGCCGCGACCCGACAACGACAACACGCCATCGGCAGGCGCCGCCGTCACCAACGACGAGGTCGCATGTTGAACGATGGCGTGCGCGATCGGATGCGTGGAACGCTGCTCGACCGAGGCGGCCAGGCTGAGAATTGACGCGCGGCTGGCGCCGTCGAGCGGCACGACATCGACGACGGCCGGTGCCCCGTGCGTCAGCGTGCCGGTCTTGTCGAAGGCGATGCACTGCACGCGGCTGGTCCGTTCCAGATGCGCGCCGCCCTTGATGAGGACGCCCTTCCGGGCGGCCCCGGCCAGCGCCGCGACAATCGACACCGGCGTCGAAATGACGAGCGCACACGGGCACGAGACGACGAGCAGCACCAGCGCGCGATACACCCACGCGTGCCAGCTCAGATGAAACACGAGCGGCGGCAGCACGGCGACGCAGGCGGCCAGCGTCATGACCGCCGGCGTGTACACGCGCGCAAACCGCTCGACGATCGTTTGCGCCGGCGCGCGTTGCGCCTGCGCGCGCTCCACCAGATGAATGATGCGCGCAAGCGTCGTATCGCGGCGGACGCGGGTGACGCGCACCTCGAGTGCGCCCCGGCCGTTGATGGTGCCGGCGAACACGTCGTCGCCCGGCGCTTTCTCAATCGGCAGCGACTCGCCGGTGATCGGCGCCTGGTTGACGGGACTGTGTCCGGCCACCACTTGACCGTCGAGCGGAATCTTGTCGCCGGGCCGCACCACGACGATCATGCCGGGCACGACCTGCTCCGCGCTCATCCGGCGATCGCCGGCTCCGTCGCGCACCAGCGCGTCGGCTGGTGTGAGATCCATCAGCGCCCGGATGGCGAACCGCGCACGATCCAGCGTGCGGGCTTCGAGCGCCTGGGCCACCGAGAACAGGAACACCACCGTGGCGGCCTCCGACCACTGGCCGAGCCAGACGGCGCCTGCGGCGGCAATCAGCATGAGGACGTTGATGTCGACCGCGCGGGCGCGAATGGCTGTTGCGGCTTTGCGTGCGGTCAGCGCGGTGCCGGCGCCGAGTGACGCCACGAAGCACGCGATGGCGAGCGCCGCTGGACCACCGGTCCATTCCGCGATCAGACCGAGGGCAAGAGCGGCGGCCGCCGTCCAGAGCAGCCCCTGTCGAACCCATTGCCGCTCCGCGCTGCCGCCGACCGGTGCCTCGTGCTCGAGCCACGCCCGCATGCCGGTGTCGGCGACCGCGTCGGCAATAGCCGCGGCAGAGATCTTCGCGGCGTCGTATTTGACGTGCAGCCGCTGTCCGATGACGTCGGCCGCGAAGCCCTCGAGGCCGGCGACGTTTTTGAAGCGCCGCTCGAGCATGGCCACTTCTTCGCGGCAGTCCATCCCTTCGATCTTGAAGGTCGACTCGGCGTGCAGTTCACAGACAGCGCAGGACATTTTTGGGTTGTTGAGATTTAAGATTGTAGATTTCAGATTTCAGATTTCAGATTTCAGATTGGAGATTGGAGATTGGAGATTGGAGATTGCAGACCTGGAGATTGCAGACTGGAGATCTGGGTGTCCCCGTTGAGAGTGTGGAACGATCTGCAAAATCAATAATCTGCATGCAACAATCCCAATCTGCATTCCCGATCAGCGCATTCCCAGTCTGCATTACCAATCTGAAATCTGAAATCTGCAATCTGCAATCTCATAATTCTTGAACGTGCTCCAGTCCCTGCCGGAACAGGCCGACGATGTGGTCGTCGTCGAGGGCGTAGAAGATCTGGCGCCCGTCGCGGCGGGTCCGTACGAGCCGGCTGGTGCGCAGCAGGCGGAGTTGATGCGACACGGCCGACGGCGTGAGGCCGAGGACACCGGCGAGATCCTGCACGCACAACTCGGTGCGGGAGAGGACGTCGAGAATCCGCACGCGCGTCGTGTCGCCGAGCACTTTGAAGGTCTCGGCCAGCGCCGCCACCGACGGGTCGCTGAGAAGGGACGCGCTCAGACGCACATATGAGCGACTGCTCATATGTGCATATTAGCATGGAACGGTCGCCGAACGGAGGTAACGGAGGAGACGGAGGCAACGGTATTAACACAGAGAAACGGAGGAACGGAGATTAACAGCCCGTGGTGAAACTCCAGCTGCATTCGGCCGGCGA
>QHWF01000037.1 GCA_003222455.1 Acidobacteriota bacterium | reverse complement strand
GCAACACCCGCAGTTTCCCAACCAGCCGTCGCGGGCATCGTCAGGGATTCGTCCGGCGCCATCCTGCCCGGCGTCAGCGTTGAAGCGGCGAGTCCGGCCCTCATCGAGAAGTCACGCACCGTCGTGACGGATGGGACCGGCCAATACCGGATCGTCGATCTGAAGCCCGGCACGTACAGCGTGACGTTCACGCTGTCCGGATTCACCACGATCAGGCGCGAGGGCATCGAGCTGAGCGGCGCCGGCGTCACGACGATCAATGCCAACATGCGAGTCGGGGCGGTCAGCGAGACGGTCACCGTCACCGGAGCAACGCCCGTGGTCGACACCCAGACGAGCACGAAACGCGAGGTCGTGCTGTCCAACACCGTGCTCGCCGCGGTCCCCGCCACGCGAACCTATGGCAACGTCCTGGCGATGGTGCCCGGCGTCCAATCGTTGACCCTCGACCCGAACTCCACCGTATCGATGACCGGGACCGCCGTGAATTTCTTCTTCACGTCGCGGGGCGGACGTGGCAACGAAGGCACAGTCCAGGTCGATGGCATGAACGTCGGGTCGGCGTTCGGCGGCGGCGGCGTCTCGAGCTTTGCCTACGATTTCGTGAATGCGCAGGAGGTCCAGGTCACCGTCGCGGGCGGGATGGGCGAGAGTGACCGCGGCGGGCCGGCGTTCAACATCGTGCCCAAGACCGGCGGCAACACGTTCAGCGGCAGCGCGTTCGGCAGCACCGCCGGCAAGTGGTCGCAGGGGAGCAACCTCGACGATCGGTTGCGCAGCGCCGGCATCACGGAGCCGCCAGGACTCATCAGGAACTGGGACACGAACCTCGCCATCGGCGGTCCGATCAAGCGCGACCGGCTGTGGGTCTTCAACAACGTGCGCAGCTACGGGACGTATCAGGACATTCCCGGTCTGTACGCCAACGCGAACGCCCTCGATCCCTCGAAGTGGAGCTATGTGAAGGATCCGAACGTCCAAGCGCGGTCGGCGGGGGACAAAAAGATCGAAGCGATCCGCCTGACCGGCCAGCTCACACCGAGGAGCAAGGTGGGGTTCTACTGGGAATACCAGGCGAACTGCACGGGGTCGGCGCTCGTCAACACGGGCGGTCAGTGCCGCGACCGCGGCGACAACTGGGTCGCCCTCGGCAACACGACGACGTCGCCAGAGTCCGGCAACATGTGGCCGGAACGGGAAAAGATCACGCAGGCGACGTGGTCGTCGCCGGCGACGAATCGCCTGCTCTTCGAAGCCGGCCTCTCCTCGTTCAGCAGCAAGTGGGGCGGATACCTTCCGCCCGGGTCGGCGACGGGTCTCGTCGCCGTGACCGAGCAGAGCACGGCGGCCGGCGTCCCCGTCCCCAACTTTACGTACCGTGGCTGGTCGTCGGCCGCCTCCAACAATCAGCAGCACAACATCTGGCGGGCATCGGTCTCCTACGTGACTGGCGCCCACAGCGTCAAGGTCGGGTACCAGGCGGCGTACGAGGTCTATCGGCAGATCCAGAACGTCGATAACCAGGTGAGCTACACGTTCAACAACGGCACACCGATCCAATTCACGATGCGCATCGGCCCGCACGGCCAGAGCAGCCGCACCCGCTACGACGGCTTCTACGCCCAGGATCAATGGACGTATCAGCGTCTCACGGTGCAGGCCGCGCTGCGATACGAACGCGCGTGGAGCTGGTTCCCACAGGGCGAGAACGGCATCTTCACCGACAATCGGTTCGGCAACCGGTACATCTTCCCGCGGCAGGAGGGTGTCACCGGCTTCCACGACATCACGCCGCGCATGGGTGCGGCGTACGATCTGTTCGGGAACGGCAAAACGTCCGTGAAGGTGACCATCAGCAAGTACCTGGAATCGGCGAACAACGGGAACCTCTACACCATCAACAATCCGGCGGTGACGTTCCAGCAGACGACGACGCGGAGCTGGACCGACGGCAACCGCAATTTCATTCCGGATTGCGATCTGATGAATCCGGCCGCGCAGAACAATCTCGCGTCGGGCGGCGACACCTGCGGCGTCTGGAACAATTCCAACTTCGGCAATCCGTTCGTGACCACGCGGGTCAACCCCGATGTGCAGCACGGATGGGGCGTCCGGCCGTACGACTGGCAGTTCGGAATCGCCGTCCAGCAGCAGATCGTGCCGCGCGTCGCGATCGACGTCAGCTACAACCGCCGCTGGTGGGGCAACTTCTTCGTGACCGACAACCTGGCGATCGGATCGCAGGACTTCGATGACGTGACGATCACGGCGCCGCCGAATCCGAATCTGCCGAACGGCGGCGGGTACCGCGTGACGTTCCCCACGCGCAACTTCGCGAGCGATTACGGCGACGTGACGACCTACTGGCACGGCGTCGATGTGCAGGCAACCGCCCGTCTCGCGAACCAGCTGTTCCTGCAGGCCGGCGCGAGCGGCGGCCGCGGCGTGCGCGACTATTGCGCGCTGGCGAACACGCTTCCGGAGCTGTACACGACTACCGGCGCGATCCTCAACAACCAGCGGCTGGGATCCTGCGCGGTCAGCGAGGACTGGCTGACAAGCATCCGCGGCCTCGCGTCGTACACCATTCCCAAGATCGATGTCCTGGTGAGCGCCTCGTTCCGCTCGCTGCCGGCCGCGACGCCAGGGACGACAACTGTCGCGAGCAACGGCAATTCGCTGGCGGCGAACTTCAACGTCTCGAGCGCGATTCTGCAGCAGCAGACGGGACGAGCGCTGGTGCCGGGCCTGACGTTCCAGACGGTCAATCTCCTACTGCCGGGGCACACGTATCCCGATCGCCTCAACTCCCTCGACGTCCGATTCGGCAAGATCCTCAGAATCGGCCGGACCCGGACGAACGTGGCGATCGACCTCTACAATTTGTTCAACAGCAACATGGGAACGGCGTACAACCAGACGTATGATCCCGTCACCAACGGCGCGACCTGGCTGTCGCCGACCACGGTGCTGAATGCGCGGTTTGCGCGGTTCAATGTGACGTTCGATTTCTAATTGAAAAAGATCGTCCTCCCAGAAGCAGATCCGGGCAGATGTCGTACGACCCGGGCGGCTCACCGAACACCAATAACCGCAGCAGCAGGGGCACGGATACAGAGCCTCGGACATTTGATGTCACCGGCTTAACTTCGCCCACGTCGTCAATCAAAAAGAGCGAGCAGTCAGAACGGGCGTGCTTTGCGCCGCGCGTGCGGCGCGCGGTTATAAACTGGGATCCGTCACGCTGCCGGACTGCCTGGCACCTCGTGCACGTGATCGCCAACAAAAAACAGGAGATACACGCATGCGCCTCGCGATGGCTGGTGCACTCAGTCTTGTAGGCGGGATCGGCCTTGCTGTCGGGACATCGCGGCCGGTGAGTGGCAGGGCGCAGCCTGCGTCGGTGGCAGAGTGTGGTGCGATGTCGACGCCTCAGCTCAGGACGACCCTTTACTTCGGTCTCGCGCGACCGAAGGGGGCTGCGGTGAGCGAGCTCGAATGGCAGCTCTTTCTTCGCGACGAGGTCACCACACGGTTTCCGGAAGGGTTGACCGTGTGGGAAGCCGAGGGCCAGTGGCGGCGTGCCGACGGCGTCGTGGATCACGAGCGATCGAAGGTGCTGCTCCTCGTACATGCCGACGACACGGCGTCGCGAACCGCCGTTCGAGGACTCATCGACCGCTGGGAGACCGCGCGCGTCTGCGCCACCTCGTAGACGCAACCGCTGCATCCGGGGAGAGGGCACCCGCTGCCATCCGGGCCTGTGACATTTACAAACAAATTCTCCGCGTCAGATTCGTGGGTGATCCGTCAACACGGGATGCGTACAGCATCTATAATCCCCGTCAACACGAGCACCCATCAAACTGGGAGTTGATTTCATGAGGCCGTACCGTTTCTTCGTGCTCCTCTTCGCTCTCCTGGCCGCATTCGGCGCCCAGTCGCTGGTCGGTCGATCCGAACAGACGTCCCCACCGGCTGCGCCCTCCGGCGTCGCGTCGAACGGCCCGTTCGACGCGCTGCACTTCCGCCCGATCGGACCGGCCGGCATGTCGGGCCGCATTTCCGACCTGGCTGTCGACGAAGCGAACCCGGCGATCTTCTATGTCGGTACCGCGCACGGTGGCTTGTGGAAAACGACGAACGCCGGTACCACGTTCGAGCCGCTCTTTCAGGATTACGGGCTGATGTCGGTGGGCGACGTCACCATCTCACAGAGCAATCCCGATCTCGTCTGGCTCGGGAGCGGCGAATCGAACAACCGTCAGAGCACGTCGTGGGGCGACGGCGTCTACAAATCGACGGACGGCGGGAAGACGTTCGCCAGCATGGGCCTGAAGACGTCAAAGCACATCAACCGGATCGTCATCGATCCGCGCAACACCGACATCGTGTTCGTCGCGGCAACCGGCAATCTGTTTGGCCCCGGCGGTGAACGCGGCGTCTACAAGACGACGGATAGTGGCCGGAGCTGGAAACAGGTCCTCAAGGTCGACGACGACACCGGCGCGAACGATCTGGTGATGGACGCCACCAACAGCCAGATCCTCTACGCCACGACGTATCAGCGCCGGCGCACGGCATGCTGCATGAACGGCGGCGGTCCGGGGAGCGGCCTGTGGAAATCGATTGACGGCGGTGAAAACTGGACGCGTCTGAAGGGCAGCGGCTGGCCCGACGGTCCGCTCGGACGCATCGCCGTCGATTCGTATCGCAAACGGCCCAACATTCTGTATGCACTGGTGGAAGGGCCGGCGCCGCCCGGCGGACGGGGCGGCCGCGAAGGTGGCGCGGGCGGCCGCGAAGGCGGCGCGGCCGAGGAACCCCAGCCGCAACAGGGCCCCGGGCGCAGCAACCTGGTGACCGGCGTGAACCCCAACACCGCCACCGGGTTGTACCGTTCCGACGACGCCGGCGCGACCTGGCGCAAAGTGAACAACGAGAATCCGCGGCCGATGTACTTCAGTCAGGTCCGCATCGATCCCAACGATCCCGATGTGGTGATCTACGGCGGCGTCGGGCTGCATTTCTCGAGCGATGCCGGCAAGACCGTGCATGTCGATATCGCCGAATCGACACACGATGATGTGCATGCCATCTGGATCGACCCGGCGAACTCCAATCACGTGATGATCGGGAACGACGGCGGCCTGGCGGTGAGTTTCGACCAGGCGAAGCACTGGGTGTTCTTTCCGAACCTGCCCGTCGGCCTCTTCTATCACGTGAGCGTGGACAACGCGACCCCCTACAACATCTGCGGCGGTATGCAGGACAACTACAGCTGGTGCGGACCGAGCCAGGTCCGCGGCTCGGCCGGCATCGCCAATTACGAGTGGAAAACGGTGCAGGGCGGCGACGGCTTCGTGGCCATTCAGGATCCGACCGACTACCGCATCGCCTACAGCGAATCGCAGGACGGCAACATCGTCCGCATCGACCGGGTCACGGGCGAAACGATGCCCATCAGGCCCCAGGCCAGCGCCGGCGAGCCGGCGTTCCGATGGAACTGGGACACGCCGCTGTCGATCTCGCCGCACGATCCGCGCGTGATTTTCGCGGTCGGCAACCGGGTCTTTCGATCCGGCAATCGCGGCCTGACGTGGGAAGCGCTCGGCGGCGACCTCACGAGCAACGCCAACCGCGACGACATCGTCACCATGGGCGTGAAAGGCAGCGACATCACCATATCGAGGAATGACGGCATTCAGACGTGGCCGACGATTGTGTCGTTCGCCGAATCGCCGAAGCGCGCCGGCGTGATGTACGCCGGGACCGACGATGGCAACCTGCAGGTGTCGCGGGAAGGCGGGCGCGTCTGGACGAACGTGATCGACAAGGTACCCGGCATTCCGAAGGGCATCTGGGTATCCGAGGTGCAGCCGTCCCGGTTCGATGAAGGCACCGTGTACGCGACTTTCGACGGCCATCGGCAGGCCGACTTCGAAACCTATGTGTACGTCAGCACCGACTACGGCCAGAGCTGGCGGTCGATTGCAGGCAACCTGAAAGGCGAAGTCATCAAGACCATCACGGAGGATCCGAAGAACCAGGATGTGCTGTACCTGGGCGCGGAAACGGGTCTGTTCGTGTCGCTGGATCGTGGGAAGCGCTGGACGCGGATCAAGGCCAACCTGCCGACCGTCCGCATCGACGAGATCACCATTCACCCGCGCGACAACGCGATGGTGCTCGCGACGCACGGGCGGGCGATCTGGATTCTCGATCATCTGGAGCCGATTCAGGAGTACGCCGCCGTGCAGGCAGCTGCAACCGACGCGAAGCTGTTCTCGCTGCCGCCTTACGCGATGTACCGGCGGCCGGCGCGCGATCGCAATTACGAGTTCTGGGGCGATCAGACGTTTCACGGTGAGAACCCGCCGCAGGCCGCGGTGATCTCGTGGCTCAACAAGACGCAGGTCGGCGATGTGAAGCTGAAGATCACCGACGCAGCCGGCCGCGAGGTTCGCGAAGTTTCCGGGGAGGTGCTCGCGACTCGCAACAAGCCGGGCATTCAGTCGGCCTGCTGGGATCTCCGCGTCCAGCCCGCCCCACCGCTTCCGCTACAGGCACGGGCGGGACAGGCGGGACAGGCGGGACAGGCGGGATCCTCGCAAAGTGCGCAGCCGGACCAGAGCGCGTTCGGCGCCGGCTGCGGCGCACCCGGTGGCAGTGCAGCAGGTGGCGGCGGCGGATTCTTTGGCGGCGGCGCAGGCACCGCGGGCCCATTCGTCCTCAGCGGCGTCTACAACGTCGCGCTCGTCATCGACGGGAAAACAATCGACACCAGGACGCTGCGCGTCACCGACGATCCCGAGGTCGTGCTGACGTCAATCGAGCGAAAGCGTCAGTACGAAATGGCGATGGAAATCCATGCCTTGCAGCCGCGTGCCCAGGACGCGGCCACCGCGCACGCTTCGCTCACGCGCCAGATCAACGAGCTGTCCACGACGCTTGGCGGCCGCAACGACGTGCCGGCGGAGGTGAAGACCTCCTTTGACGCGTTCAAGAAGGACCTCGAGGCGCTAGCGCCCAGGCTGGCGGTGCCGCAGGGCGGCCGCGGCGGTGGCGGCGGCGGGCGGGGGGCCGCGAACGAGAGCCTGATCACGAAGATTGGTCAGGCGAAGAACGGACTGATGGGCGGCATGGTTGTCGGCGAGCAGACCACCCGCGCCTACAGCGAGGTGAAAGCGCAACTGCCGAAAGCGGTCGCGGATCTCAACCTGGCGATCGCGAAGGCGCAGACGCTGAGCGGCGCACTCGCGAAGTACAGCCTCGTGCTCACGGTGCCGTCGCCAGTCCAGGCCCCGGCCGCGGCGGCGGCGGCGCGGAAAACTTCAAGTCAATGAGCGTTGTCGTCTCGTTGAAAGACGTCGTCGAGGCGATGGATTTTCAAAGCGATGAACTGACGAAATATCTCAATCGGAGAACCGGAGAAATTGTCGCGGTGACCGGAGAAGATCGTCATCTCGCCGAGAACAACGAGTTGGACGTCGCGGGCCTGTCCGACTGGCAGCGCGAAAGCGTGCTCAACGCGCGCGAGGTCCTCGATTCCGGCGATTTCGTGCCGCTGCCCGACAAGTTCGAGATCCACGAGTGGGCGATCATGGAGCGGTTTGCAATCAGCCAGACGGCACGCTCCATCAGAACCGAATTGATCAACGCCATTCACGGCCGTGGCGCGTACCGCATGTTCAAAGACACCATGCGCCGTCTCGGCGTCGAAGAGAGCTGGTTCGCCTTTCGCGAAACCGCGTTCGAAGACATCGCGAAGGACTGGCTGGAAGAGCATGGCATTGACTATAAATAACACTGCAATCTGGAATTCAGAATTGGGAATTCTGAATGCGTGAACCCATTTCGAATTCCGAATTCCGAATTCAGCATTCAGAGGCACGGTGTGAAGATCGTTGAGCCGCGCATCACAGTGGTCGGGACGCCGTGGCGCGAACTGGTCTTCCTCGAGCTGTCGACTGACGATGGGCTGACCGGCGTGGGCGAAGTGCGGATGGTCAACAAGACCGAGACGCTCGTGGCCTGCATCGAGGAGCTGGCGCGGCGCTACGTCATTGGCGCCGATCCGTTCGACGTCGAGCGGCTCGCGTGGAACGTGCAACGCGCCGAGTACGGACGGCCGGGCGAGGTGACGCAATCGACGCTCGCGGCGTTCGACGTCGCGTGCTGGGACCTCATGGGGCAGGCGCTGGGCGTGCCGGTCTGGAAGCTGCTGGGCGGCTGCTTCCGCCGTCGTGTGCCGGCCTACGCGAACGGCTGGTACCAGGCCGAACGCGAGCCGGCGGCAATCGCGCGGCTCGCCACAGGCGTCGTGGACAAGGGGTATCGCGCGCTCAAGCTCGATCCGTTCGGCGCCGCCAGCGCGGAACTGCCGGCCGCGGATCGCCGCCGGGCTGAAGCCATCATCAGGAGTGTGCGTGACGCGGTCGGGCCGGATGTCGAGATCCTGATCGAAATGCACGGCCGCTTCACGCCGGCCACGGCGGTGCGCGTGGCGGTAATGCTCGAGCCGTACGATCCCGAGTGGATCGAGGAACCGGTCCCGCCCGAGAACGCGGCCGCGCTCGCTCGGGTCCGCGCCGCCACCCGGATTCCGATTGCCACAGGAGAACGCGCGCACACGATCGCGGACATCCGCGAGTTCGTCGAGGGCGGCCTCGCGGACGTCGTGCAGACCGACCTCACCCACTTTGGCGGCTTCCTCGCGATGAAGTGCCTCGCCGGCTGGGCCGACGCGCATTACCTGCTGATGGCGCCGCACAACGTGTGCGGTCCGGTCGGCACCATGGCGAACGTGCATTTCGCCGTCGCGACGCGGAATTACAAGATCCTCGAGCACTTCAACGACTTTGCCGACTCGTGGGTGCACGACCTCGTCGATTATTCGCCGCGCGTTGCCGCCGAGGACGGCTGTTTCGGCTTACCAGATCGGCCGGGGCTCGGCGTCCGCTTGAATCACGAGGTCTGCCGCGCCCACCCCCGCACCGGCGGCCGCATCAAATTGTTCGAAGAAGGCTGGGAACGAAGGGCCGGACAGACCTGACCCATGCCTGATGATGCGACGCTGCTCCGCCGATACTCGCATTCTTCTCGAAAGTCTGACGTCGACGGCCTCTCACGAAGTCACGAAGAGAACGAAGGATCACGAAGAGGATTCTGTACAACGTGACTTCGTGATCTTCGTGTTTCTTCTTGACTTCGTGATAGACCGTCATCCGAGACGCCGCGGAAACGCGGCCGTGTCGCTGACCGCGGTCGTGACGGCGGCGCCACAGCGCGCGCCGGCACGGAGCGCCTCGTCAATCGTCCCGCCGCGCAGGCGGACCGCGATGTAGCCCGCATTGAACGCGTCGCCCGCGCCGATCGGATCGACGGCGAGGTCGCGCCGGACGTCGAGCTCGTACCAGGCGCCATTGGCGTCGAGGGCGCCCACGATCGCCGGCGCACGGACGACGATCTCGCGCGGCCCACGAGTGGCGGCGCGGCGCGCCAGGGTCTTCACATCGTTCGATTCGCCGAGCAGTTCAGCGAGCTCGCGCTCGCCGGTCAGCAGCAGATCGCATCGTTCGACGAAGGGCATCACGAGCTCGACTCGCCGTTCCGATCCCCACAAGCCATCGCGCAGGTTCGGATCGACGATGCGAAGGGGGGCTCGGGATGCGGCGAGCAGCGCGAGACCGGCGGCATGTGGCTGCGGACCGATCAGCGCGGTGACGCCGGTGACGAGGACCGCGCGGGCATCGGACAGCGGCACGTCGGCCAGGTCCTCGGGCGACAGCATGCTGGCCGCCGATCCGCTCCGATAGTAGCGCACGCCCGCCGCCGGCTCTTTGATCATCACCCCGGTCGGCCGCCGCGGATCGCGCCGGACCCACCGCAGCTCGACGCCTTCACGCGCCAGCGCGTCGAGGATGCGATCGCCCGCCGCGTCCACGCCCAGGCAGCTGACCCAGGCGACCTGCAGTCCGAGCCGGGCCAGCCCCACACAGGTATTGCTCTCGGCGCCGGCGTGATCGACGAGCAATGCCGTCGCCGTACGGAGCGATTCGCCGGGCGCGGGCGCCAGAGCGATCATCGTCTCGCCGATCGCGATGAGATCGAGGGCGAACGGAGGTAACGGAGGTAACGGAGGCAACGGGATCACACAGAGAAACGGAGCAACGGAGACGAACGGAGAACATCAATACAGTAAGGGATAGTCCACCTCCGTTGCTCCGTTTCTCTGTGTAATGCCGTTACCTCAGTCCTCTCGGTTAACGGCTGCACGGCCAAATCCGGTAATTTGAATCTGCAATCTCCGATGTGGGGAAATCTGGATCCGCAATCTGAAAATCTGCAATCTGAAATCTTAAATCGGGATGTCTGATTGACAGCTCAGTTTACGGTGCGATATACCGTTTCATTCCATGAAACGCGCTGCGGCCACGGTCCCAGGTCCCGGCCGCTACACCGTCGACGCCGCCGCGAAAGCGCTGGAGCTGCTCAGCACCTTCTCCTTCCATGAGCGGCGGTTGTCGCTCAGCGAGCTGGCCGCCCGGACCGGCATTCCACGGGCGACGGCATTTCGCTTGCTGTCGACGCTCGAGGCCGCGAGGTTCGTCACCAAGGCGGGTGGCGAATATCAGCTCGGGCTCAAGTGTTTCATGCTCGGCAATGTCGTCGCGGCCGATCTGGATCTGCGCGAGATCGCGCGCCCGCACCTGGTGGCGCTGCGGGACGTCACACGCGAGACGACGCAGATCGCGATCCTCGATCACTGGCAGGTCGTGTATCTGGAGCGCGTACCGTCGCCGCAACCGGTCGGGATCATGCGCGCGCGAACGGGCGCCATCCTGCCGGCCTACTGCACCGCCCTGGGCAAGACGCTGCTCGCCTACGAACCACGCGAGGCCGTCGCGGCGTGGGCGGCCACGCAGACCTTCGCGGCGCTCACGCCGCACACCATCACGTCGGCCCGCCGTCTACTGAAAGAGCTGCGCGCGACTCGCGAGCGTGGCTACGGGATCGACGAGCAGGAGCGCGAGCTCGGGGTGCGCTGTGTCGCAGCGCCGGTCCGCAACCACGAAGGCCGGATCGTCGCGGCGATCAGCGTCGCGGGACCGACCGAACGCATGCCGCGCAGGCTGGTCGACAGCGACGTCGCGACAACCGTTGTCGCCGCCGCGCAGGCCATCTCGATGGATCTCGGCGCTGGATCAATCGCGGGTGAGGACGCCGCTCAACCGGCGCATGGAGGACGCAGGTGAAGAGAGTCGCACTCGGTCTCATCATCGCAGTGGGCCTGCTGCCAGGCTCACTCGCAGCCCAGGCGGTGACCGGCACCATTCTCGGTACCGTCACCGACTCGACCGGCGCGCTGATTCCGGGCGCCACGATCACACTCACACATGCCGGCACCGGCCTGACACGGACCGTGGTCAGCGACGCGGCGGGCGAGTACACCGCGCCGTCGCTGCCGACCGGCAAGTACACCGTCACCGCGGAGCTCTCGGGCTTCAAGACGGTGGCGCAGCCCGACGTGGATCTCGGCGTCGATCAGCGCGTGCGCATCAACGTCCGTCTCGAAATCGGCACCGTGTCGGAGACCATCACGATTACCGGCCAGTCGCCGCTCGTGCAGATCGCGTCGTCAGAGCTGGGCACGACGGTGAGCGAGGAGCAGATCAAGACGCTGCCGCTCAATGGCCGCAACTTCGTGAACCTGACGCGGACCGTTCCCGGCGTGGTGCGGGGCATTCCCGGCGCGAACATCGACGGCGCCGGCAGCCTCGCGTGGCGCGCGTCGGCGTCGTTCTCGGCGAACGGGCAGCGGCCGCGCGACAACAACTACATGCTCGACGGCATCGACAACAACGAGACGTGGCTGCAGACCGTCGTGCTGTTCCCCAGCGTGGACGCGCTCGACGAGTTCAAGCTGCAGACCAGTACGTACTCGGCGGAGTTCGGGCGGTCGCTCGGCGGCGTGGTGAACCTGCAGATCAAATCGGGCAGCAACGCCAGACACGGCAGCCTGTTCGAGTTCCTGCGCAACGACGCCTTCGATGCCAACAACTACTTCAACAACC
>QHWF01000931.1 GCA_003222455.1 Acidobacteriota bacterium | reverse complement strand
CCTGGAGCTGTTCCGGGCGCAGGCGCGGCTCCTCATCGAGGACGAACGATCGACAGCAGTTCCCGGTGTGTCGGCGGACAACAGTTACTACGAAGATCCCGATCTGTATTACAAGACGCAGTATCGCATTCTGAAGGGACGCGATCTGACGCGGCGCGTCGTCAGAAAGCTCAACGTGGCCGCCATTCCCGAATTCAACGGCACCGCGGAGCCGCCGGTGACGCCGCTGACGATCGCGCACGATCTCGAGAAGCGCATCGTCGCGTTCGTGCGGCCGGCCGCGTCCGAGGCGACGGACACACGGAAAATCGACGAGGCGCCGTCGGAATCGGGGCTCGTGGACGCCTTCATCGGGCAAGTCACGGTGGAGCCGGTCCCCGGCAGCAAGCTCGTGGACGTCCTGTTCGACTCACGGGATCCGAAGTTTGCCCAGGCCGCGGCGAACGCGCTCGTCGACGAATACGTGGAACAGAACCTCCAGGTCAAGCTGCAGTCGACGCAGAACATGATCGAGTGGCTCGACAAAGAGCTCGAGAAGCAGCAGCAGAAGGTCGGCGAGAGCGAGCGCGGGCTGGCCGACTATCGCGAGCGCCAGAACGCGATGTCGCTCGACGAGAAGCAGAACCTGGTGGTCGTCCGGTTGAACAAGCTGAACGACGACCTGATGCTGGCCCGGTCGAGGCGCGCGCAGAAGCAGGCCGTGTACGATCAGCTTCGGTCGATCGGCGCGGGCGAGCCGGTCGACACGATTCAGGTCATCGCGACGAGCCCGGAAGTGGCGGCCGCCAAGGGCAAGGTGTTCGCCATCCAGAGCGAGAAGGCGCGCATCGCGGAACGGTACGGCGACAAGCATCCGACCATGCAGAAGGCGATCGCCGACCTGACCGAAGCGCAGCGCCAGTACGACACCGCCGTCACGCGCGCCGCCCAGGCGATCAAGAACGATTACGAGACGGCCGTCCTCGAAGAACAGACGTTCTCGCGCGGGCTCGACAGCGCGAAGTCCGCGGCCCAGGATCTCAGCCGCAAGAGCGTCGACTACAACGTGATGGAGCGCGACGCGAAGACGAACCGCGAGATCTACAGCACGCTGCTCACGCGCGAGCGCGAGCTGCGCGTGTCGAGCAACAGCCGGCAGAACAACGTTCGCGTGATCGATCACGCGGAAGCGCCAGGCGGCGCGATGTCTCCGTCCGGACGGCGGACGTGGCTGCTGGCGCTCGGAATCGGACTGGCCCTGGGTATCGGCCTGGCCTATGGCCTCGACTACATGAACGACACGATCAAGACGCCGGAAGACATCGCGCGGCGCCTCAGGCTCCCGTTCCTCGGTCTGGTGCCCTCGGTCCGCGGCGACGCGCATCCCGTCCTGGCATCGTCGAACGTGCCGCACAATTTCGGCGAATCGTTCCGCGCGCTGCGGACGTCGTTGACGTCGAAGTATCCGACCGACGGCACGAAGATCATCGCCGTGACCAGTGCGCAGCCGCTCGAAGGCAAGACGACGACCGCGGCGAACATGGCGCTGGCCCTGGCCTACGGTGGATCGCGCGTGTTGCTGATCGATGCCGACATGCGGCGCCCCGGCCTGCACCGGCCGCTCCGCCTCACCAACGAGCGAGGGCTGTGTCAGGTGCTCATGGGGCAGGCGCGCGTCCGCGACGTGATTCAGCGCACGGTCGACCCGAATCTCCTGGCCATCACCGCGGGATCGACACCGCCCAACCCGTCCGAGCTGCTCGCGTCGGAACGAATGAAGACGCTGCTGACGAACCTCTCACATGGTCCGTTCGACTGGATCCTGATCGACACACCGCCGGTGCTCGCCGTGACCGACGCGGTGGTGCTGGCGCCGATGATGTCCGGCGTCACGTTCGTGATCGGGGCCGAGATGACCCGCCGCCGCCTGGCTGAGCGCGCCGTGGAAACCGTCATGCAGGCACGGCCCAAGTATGCGGCGGTGGTGCTGAACAAGGTCGATTTCGCGCGCAACAAGTACTACTATTCGCGATACTACGGGCACCAGTACAAGAATTACTACGCCGAAGCGACCTCCTAGAGCAAACTCACGATCGAACGCAGAGGCCGCAAAGGTCGCAAAGAAAGACAGTTTTTCATTTTCCGCCTGCTTTTAACTTTTCTGTTTTAACTTTTCACTTCAGGCTGCGTTTTTCAGCAGCCTGCTAGCCCGGATAATTCATGAAGACCGACTCGACTCAAAGCGTTCATGAATAATCCGGGCTAGAGCGAACTCACGATCGAAGGCAGAGGCCCAGCCTTCGCTCGACTTCGATTCAGCGAGCTTCAGCTTGGTGGAGCGCAAAGGTCGCAAAGAAAGACAGTCTTTCTCAGCGGCCTTCGCGGCCTTTGCGTTCCAAGGTGGTGTTCTGTTAGTCGGACGCTCTCCTGGCCGCCTCGCCATAGCGGTGCTGCTAGCAATTACGGGCGGCGCGTTGTTCGCGTTC
>QHWF01000160.1 GCA_003222455.1 Acidobacteriota bacterium | reverse complement strand
GGCGCGGCGACGCCGGGAGAGAAGATTGGATTGAAAATCTCGGCGAGCGCCCCGGCGTGGCCGAATGCGCGCGACTGCTCGCGATCCTCGACCCTGGACCCTCGACGCCGCGATCGTCCGCTTGCCGTCGCCACACCACCGGGCACAGGAGCGGATACAAGCCCGATGGAAACCACTCCCCTTCGACGGACCCTTTCAGGTAGTGTCCGCCTTCAGGCGGACGGTTGGCTCACGCACGGAACCGGTCCGGCTAAAGCCGGACACGACCGAGACGTGGCCGGACGCTACAGAGACGCGCGCGCGGTTCGTCGACTCCTCGGGCACGCGCAGCCGCACGCTTCGAATACGCCCCGGTCGCTGATTGCACCACCAGCCGTTTTGCAAGTCGATCGGAGGATGAAATCGTGGACAACAGATCATCGGCCTGTTCGTTGGTTGCCCTGAGTGTCGTCCTGCTCGCCGGCTTCGTCTCGCCGGCTCGCGCGCAGCAATTCACCGCCACGATACAAGGCATCGTGCTGGATGCGACGAGCGCTGTTGTTCCTGGCGCCGACGTCTCAGTCATCAACATCAGTACCAACGACGTCCGGCATGTGATGACCGCCCGCGACGGCGCGTACGTGGTTCCGCAATTGAAGCCGGGATCCTATCGCGTCGTCGTCGAGCTGGCCGGTTTCAAGACCGCGACTGTGGACGAGATCAAGCTGGACGTGCAGCAGATTCGCGCGGTCGACGTGCGTCTCGACGTGGGCGGGACGTCGGAAACCATGACCGTCGCCGCAACTCTCGCGCCGGTTGCGACGGTCAGTTCCACCATCAGTCAGACCATTGAAAACAAGCGCGTCGTGGATCTGCCGCTCAACGGCCGCAATCCGTTCTCCCTCGCGACGCTGAGCCCGGGGGTCATTCCTGCTCCTGGTTCGTCGCCGTTCATCAGCGGCGGACGGAACGCCACGAGCGAAGTGACGATCGACGGCATCTCGAACGTCAACGCCGAAAACAACGTCTCCATCCTCGATCTCAACTACACGCCGTCGGTTGACGCCGTGCAGGAGTTCAGCGTGCAGACCAACGCCGTCGGCGCGGAGTTCGGCCGGCTCGGAGGCGGCGTCATCAACCTCGTCACCAAGAGCGGCACGAATCAATTCCACGGGACGGCATTTGGCTTCCTGCGCGACGATGCACTGGATGCGAACAATTTTTTCAGCAATCGCGCGGGCATCAAGAAGGGCAGCTTCACGCGCAAGCAGTTCGGAGGCAATACCGGCGGTCCGATTCGCCGAGGCCGCACCTTCTTTTTCGTCAATTACGAAGGTCTTCGGCAGGGGGCGGCGAATGTCGGCACCTTCACGGTACCGTTGCCGGAGTGGCGGCTGGGCGATTTTTCCAATTTGAAGAATGCGGCCGGTCAGCCAATCATCATCTACGATCCGCTCACGACCAGGCCCGATCCGGGCAATCCGGGTCGATTCACCCGCGATCCGTTCCCCAACAATGTCATCCCGGCGAATCGGATCAATCCGATTGCGCGCAAGCTGATGCAATACTGGCCGTTGCCCAACGCCACGCCGGCCAACGTCAACACCGGGGCGAACAATTTCACGATCGCGGGCACGTCGGTGAACAAGAGCAATCAGATCGACTCGCGGGTGGACCACGAATTCAACGCCGGGTGGCGGGCGTTCCTGCGGTTCTCGTCGCTGTTCAACGCGCCGAGCCGGCCGTTCAACGCCTATGGCAACCTCGCGACGCCGACCAACGCGGGGCCGACCGACAGCAGCGCGCGCAGCCTGTCGGTGGATAACCTCTACACCATGAATTCGACGCTCCTGCTCAACGTGCGTTACGGATTGAACCATCGCCTGGTGCGTCGCAGCCCGTTCTCGAGCGGGTTCGACATCACCGAGCTCGGATTCCCCAACAGCGTGAAGCAGGTCGCGACGATGCAGGCGCTTGAATTTCCGCGCTTCGACATCAACGGTCTGTCATCGCTCGGACAGGAAACGTTCAACGACCTCGTCATCGATCCGACCACGCACAGCTTCAACGTCAACGCCACGAAGGTCCTGTCGCGCCACACGTTGAAGATGGGCGCGGACTATCGCAAGTTCCTGCTCAATTTCCTGCAATTCGGCCAGCCGTCCGGACAGTACGGGTTCAGTCAGAGCTGGACGCAGCGCGATCCAAACCAGGGCAGCTCGACGGCCGGCTTCGGGCTGGCGTCGTTGCTGATCGGCGTGCCCGACAGCGGCTCGATCAGCCACGATCCGACTCCCGCTTCCGCGAGCTCTTATTGGGGCTTCTACCTCCAGGACGACTGGAAAGTCTCACCGAAGCTGACGATTAATCTCGGGTACAGGTATGACTTCGACGTGCCACGCACCGAGCGCTCCAATCGACTGAGCTTCTTCGACTTCGATGCCCGCTCACCGATTGCCGCTCTGGTGCCGGCCAATCCGTTTTTCGATCCTCGAAACCTGACCGGTGCGATCGACTTCGTCACTCCCGACCATCGCCGTCAGACTCCCACCGATCTCAAGCACTTCGGCCCGCGCGTCGGGTTCGCGTACAGCTTGACGGACAAGACCGTCGTGCGCAGCGCGTACGGCATCTATTACCTGGCGTCGGCGATGCAGGCGGCCGGCCATACCGGTTCCGCCGGAATGGTCGGTTACCGTACGACCAGTTCCATGATCGTCAGCCTTGACGGACGCACGCCGATTGCCTCGCTCGACAACCCGTTCCCGAATGGCTACAACCTGCCGACCGGGAGCTCGCTCGGCTCATCGACCTTCCTCGGGCTGGGCATCGGTGAAGGCGTGTTCATCGACTACCGCAGTCCCTACATGCAGCAATGGAACGTCAACCTACAGCGCGAGCTCCCGGGCAGAATCGTCTTCGAAGCCGCCTACATCGGCAGCAAAGGCACGCGGCTGCTGGCCGGCGAAAGTGGTGTCCCGCTGTCACAACTGCCGGAATCGTTCCTGAGCCTCGGCACGCAGTTGCAGGATCAGGTGCCAAACCCGTTCTTCGGCATCATCACCAATCCGTCTTCGCCGCTGCGCTTTGAAACCGTAGCGCGCGGGCGATTGCTGCGGCCGTACCCGCAATACAACGGCGTCAATGCGTTCCGCGTTCCATATGGTTCGTCGATCTATCACGGCGCCACGTTCAGGGCGGACAAGCGCTTCTCGAACGGACTGAGTTTCCTCACCGGCTATACGTGGAACCGTCTGATCGACGACGTCTCGACAACGGTCGGCTTCCTTGGTCAGGCCAGCACGCGGCAGAACGCGTACGACCTGAAAGCCGAGCGCGCCATCGGCTCGCAGGACATCAGGCATCGCCTGGTCTCGAGCTTTGTCTACGAGCTGCCGTTCGGCAGCGGGAAACGATTCGGACAGCACTGGAATGCCGCCGCGAACCGGGTCCTGGGGGGATGGCAAATCAACGGGATCGTGACGTTTCAGAGCGGCCTGCCGCTGATCGTCACGCAGGGGCAGAACAACGTCGGCCTGTTCAACCCGACACAGCGTCCGACCTGGAACGGGAATGACGCGAATCTGAGCGGCAGCACGAACGACAAGCTGGCGAAATGGTTCGACACGTCGGCCTTTGCCATCACCCCCGCCTTCACGTGGGGCAACACGCCGCGCGTGATGCCCAACCTGCGGGCCGATGGCGTGAAGAACTTCGACTTGTCGCTCTTCAAGAACAACTCGTTCGATGGCGGCAGATTCAACGCGCAGTTTCGGGCCGAGCTCTTCAACGCCTTCAACCGCGTGCAGTTCAACCCGCCGGCGACACGGGTCGACTCCAGCGACTTTGGCGTGGTCAGCAGCCAGGCCAACGGGCCACGTCAGGTGCAACTGTCGGTGAAGCTGATGTTTTGACGCCTCTCGGCTCTGGGCTCTGGGCTCTGGGCTCTGGCCTTTAGGCTCTGTACGCGGCCAACAGCCTGAAGATAGAGCCTGAAGTCTAGCGCCGTCGTCAGTGGTAGACTCTCCGGCCATGAATTTCATCACGAGGCTCGTCCCCTTGATGTTCGCTGCGGGCCTGCAAGCTGCCACGCCGGCCGTCGAACCGGGATTCACCAGTCTCTTCAATGGCAAGGACTTCACGGGCTGGAAGATCAGCGGTCCGTCAGAATCCTTCACGATCAAGGACGGCGCAATCGTCGCCAACGGCGCGACGAGCCACTGCTACTACGACGGCAGCGTCCGCAATCACAGCTTCCGCAACTTCGAGCTGAAGGTAGACGTCATGACGCGTCCCGGCTCGAATGGCGGTGTGTACGTCCTGACCGAGTTTCAGGAGTCCGGCGGGAACGTCCGCGCCACAGGGCGGTTTCCTTCAAAGGGCTTCGAGATTCAGGTGAACAACTCACACACCGACCGAATCAGGACCGGCAGCCTGTACCACGTGACTGACATTCTCGACCAGTCGCCGGCGAAGGACGACGAATGGTTCACCGAGCACATCATCGTGCAAGGCGACACGATCACGGTGAAGGTGAACGACAAGCAGGTGGTGCGATGGACGCAGCCGCCGGACTGGGACGGCGGGCGCGAAGGGCCAGGCCGCCGAATCACTGGCCCCGGCACGATCGCGCTCCAGGGCCACGACCCGAACAGTACGGTGTATTACAAGAACATCCGCATCAAGCCGCTCGATTGATAGGAGCGTGTCTGAGAAACAGGACACGCTTCCAGCCCACGAGATGCACCCACCGAAAATGCGACCACGAAGTCACGAAGACACGAAGAACGCACGAAGATCAATTACTCCAGAAGAGGCTTCTTCTTCGTGGTTTCGTGTCTTCGTGGCAAAAAATGTAGCAACGACCAAGGATGCCTGAGGTTCGTGTGCTCGTTGCCAGGCGTCATTACTCACCCCTGCTCCTAAACATTCGCCGTCAGCGCCTCGTGCATCAGCCGGCCGTTCTCGAGCGCCATCAGGATCACGTCGGCCGTCACCGGCGCGCGACGGAAGATCTTGTCGCCGACCGCCGCCGCAACCGCGTTCACAATCGCGCCGAACCCGGCACCGACTGGCGCCTCGCCCACGCCGCGCGCGCCGACCGGCGTTTCCGGATCCGGGAGATCGAGAGCCGCCCACTGCATGTGCTGCGGCGCATCGAGAATCGTCGGCGGCTTGGTGTTGTAGAACCGCCTGGCCAGCGGCACACCGTACTGCTGGTCGTACACCCAGTGCTGGCCGCGTGCATGACCGAGGCCGAGCATGATACCGCCAAGGATCTGACCGCCGAGACTTCGAGGGTGAATGACCGTCCCGACATCGGCCACTGCGAGATAGTCGAGGACTCTGTAGACGCCGGTCTCGACGTCGACTTCGACTTCGGCGAAACCGGCGACGTACGACTTCGACGTGCCGTCGCGGCCGTAGCTGTCGCGCGCCACGCCCATCAACCCTTGACCGGCGAGCGCCCCAGCCGATCGCTTCGTGTAATTGTTGATGTCCGCCGGCAGCTCGTGGCCGTCGTACTTCCCGCCAAGCTCGATCGCCTTCTGCGCGGCCTGGGCGAGCGTCAGGCTGCGGCCGCCGCTCGAAACGCGCTCGTCGGCCACCCGATAGGAGTCGGCGCTCCCGCCGAGCACGCTGGCGGCAATCTCCTGCAGTTTCTTCTTCGCGTCGGTCGCCGCCGCGTGTGCCGCGCGCGTCATCGCATGAGTCGTCTGACTGCCGCCCTGTCCGCACGTGTTCGGAACGTTCTTCGACGTGTTGCCCCAGGTGACGTCGCATTTCTCCCAGGGCACGCCGAGGATGTCGGCCGCAACGCGATGCACGTCGAACACCGATTCGGTGCCGAGATTGCCGATGCCCGACTGGATCATCAGACGGCCGTCCGGCTTGATGACGAGCAGCCCGTCGAATCCCATCGAGCCGGCCGAGTAGGCGCTGACCGCCACGCCGACGCCGCGCACCTTCGCACCGGCGCGGTGCCCGCTCTGCGCCTTCCGCTCCTCCCACCGGAACAGCGCGGCGCCTTTGTCGAGCGCCTGCTTGAGGAACGCGCTGGTCACGTAGTTCTGGCGGCCGTTGGCGGCGAGCGCGCCGAACGGGGCTTTGCCTTCGGGCGCGTTGATCCGATGGATGGCCACTTCGTCGATGCCGAGTTTACGCGCCGCCCTGCCGAGAATCGGCTCCATCAAGGCATTGCCCTGCATCCCTCCCGGCGCGCGCTGCGCGCCGCGCGGCGGCGTGTTGGTGAGCACGGTCAGCGTGCGCCAGCGCATCGCCATCGGCTGGTACGACAACGAGATGTGATCGCCGGCCGACCGCGAGTCGCTGACGACGTCGTACGGGCCGTTGTCGACGACGATGAAGCCGTCGAGTGCGGTGATGCGGCCGTCTTTGCGGAAGCCGATTTTCACCCGCGAGTGCAGCGCCGGACGCGCCCGCCCGATGTGATGCTCGTCGTCTCGCGTGATGCGCATCATCACCGGCGCGGCGGCCTTCTTCGCGAGCAGCGCGGCGACCGCGACGAATACCGAGGACGATCCCTTGCTGCCGAAGCCGCCGCCCGTGTATTCGCTGATGACCACCACGTTGGCCGGATCGATGCCGACCCAGCGCGCCACGGCGCTGACCGTCCGCATCGTGCTCTGAGTCGAGCAGTGCATGTAGAGTTTGCCGTTCTGCCAATAGGCCATCGCGGTGCGCGTCTCGAGCGGCTGATGGCTGGTGTTGGCGCCGACGAACGTCTCGTCGAGAACGAGATCGGCCTGCTTGAAGCCGGCTTCGAGATCGCCCACCTGCCACTCGTCCGTGTGGTTACCAAGTGGGAGCTGGCCATCGACGGCAGCCGCGAAATCCTGCTCCGTCCATTTCAGTTCCTGAACCCTGGGGCCTGAGGGCGCCGGTGCCGCGCCGCCTGGCTGGCCGGCAGGAGCAGGCGCCGGACGCACCCAGACGTTGCCCTGGGTTCGCGCGTTCGGACCTCCCGGCCGCAGGCTGGCAATCGGATCCACCGCGAAGGGCAACGGCTCGAAGTGGACCTGGATCTTCTCGATCGCCTCGGTCGCCGTCAGTTCGTCCACCGCCGCGACGGCGAGAATGGGATCGCCGACGTACAGCGGCTCGTTGGTGAGGCCGCGTTCGCTCAGCGTGCTCGCGATGATGCCTTCACCGAGATTCGCGCCTTCCACGACCGGCGGCAAGTCGTCCACCGTCAGGATGGCTTTCACTCCCGGCATCGCCGCCGCCGCGCTGCTGTCGATGCGCACGACCCTGGCATGCGGCATCGGACTCAGGAGCAGCTTCGCGAACAGCATGCCCTCGACGCGGAAGTCTTCCGCGTATTTCGCCTTCCCGGTCACCTTGGCGATGAGGTCCGGCGTCGTGTAATTGTGGCCAACGAGCGTATTCGGCTTGTTCTCAGCCATGCCCGCACCTTTCAGCATGCACCAATCAGTACGAAGCGAACATACGTCAAGTCCCCGGTATTTTCAACGGTCCGCAGCTGGCGCCGCGGTGGCCGCTACTCCTTCATCGGCCGCAAGAGTCCAATCGACGTTGGCCGATTCCACCGCCAGAAAGAACGAGCGGGGATCCTCGCTGACGTAGGCCACGTCGCGGCCGGCGCCTCGTGCGTCGATGGCCACCATGAGCGAGCGGCCGCTGATGTCGCTGTGAACCGTCACTCGAAACATTCCCGCTCCGGGAGCGGTCTCGTTGCGCGTCTCCCAACGCAGGCGCAGCGAGCCGGTGTCGCTCAGGAATGGATCGGTCTGCATCGACCCGCGGCCGGACCACGACCCGAGCGGGCGCCAGGCGATCGTGGGTGTCCGCGCTGCGGGTGCTCGGTCGCGGCACGAAGCGCCGAGCAGGGCGGCGGCGACGAGAAGGACAATCGAGAATCGCATCGGTGCCGTCATCCGGTCACCCGCCGCCAGCCGTCACGTCCGTGCTGCTGGCCTCTGCGCGCGCACGTCTCGAATTTCGAGATCCGGATTTTCTTCTTGACAACGCCGGGACATCATCGCACAGTAACACTGTGCTAGTTCAGTAGAACAGTTGATCATCACGACACGCGGTTTCCCCCGAATAGATGGAGGTGAAATAGCCATGGACCCACTCATCCTTGCATGCGTCGCCGGCATCGTCGTGATCACCGGCGTGGTGACGATCGTGATGCGCAATCGGCGCGCTCGCGATCGACAGAGCAAGCTGTGAGTCTGACGTGCGGAACCGAATCAGCTTGCTGCCCGATAGCGTCGCTGCACGGAAACGGGCGGCCTGCGCCCTGACAATGACGCCGGAGCAGGCCGAGAACAGGGGGATGGCGTGGGTCATGGGCGCGTTCCTGATTTGCCCGTGCCACCTCCCCCTCACGCTGGGGCTGGCGGCCACGCTGTTGTCCGGCACGGCCGCAGGGGTTACGGCCATCTGGCTGGCGGGAACCTGGCGCGGCATTCAGTACTTCCGCTCTGCTCGAACATTTGCGCAGGCAGTCCTGCACCCGAAGCCCGGCGGAGCGGCTTGACGAGATGCGTCATGAACTGTTTCACGCACGGCCGCAATCCCGCGGTCGGGATGTGCGCCATCTGCCAGAAAGGCATCTGTCACGAATGCGTGGCGCGGGAAACGCCGCGGCTCCTGTGCCGTGCCTGCGAGGCACGACCGAGCGGACCGGGATACGCATGGTACGGATGGTACGGCTACGGCTTCGAGTACAGGTCGTCGACGACCATCGGTACGTGGCCGCTCGTTCATGTGTGCGCGGGCATCGACCCGGTCACCATGCGGCCAAGGATCGCGAAAGGGATCCTCGCGGTCGGTAATATCGCCGTCGGAGTCCTGGCGATTGGAGGACTCGCCTGCGGGCTGTTCACCGTGGGCGGCGCCTCGATCGGGCTCCTGCTTGCGGTCGGCGGCGCGGCTCTGGGACTGGGCGTCTCCGTGGGCGGCTTCGCAGTGGGATCCATCGCGATCGGCGGCGCCGCCGTCGGCTTCATGTACGCGATCGGCGGCGGAGCCTTCGGACCCGCGGTGATCGATGGCCGGCATTGCGACGATGCGGCACGCGATTTCGTGCGGCGGTGGCTCGATGCGCGTCCGCTCAGCTGCCGGTGACGAGTTGGGTGTGACGAGCTATTAGCGCGGACGGGCGGCCAGGATCGCTTTCACGAGCTCTTCGGGTACCTCTGAGGGCACGGTCGCGTCATCGTCTTCGAAGGCCCGCTTTCCGAGCGTGACCGTCTCCTGATAGCTGGTCAGATACCGGCGACAGTTGATGCACACGCTCAGGTGGGACTCGAAGGCTGCTCGCGATTCGGTTGACAGTTCGCCCGACAGGTAGTCCAGGATGAAGTCGGCGAACTCGCGGCACGTCACTGGGGGACTCCTCGTTCTGACGCGGAACGCGTCAACTCCCTTCGCAGAAGATTCTGATCGCACCACCTGGATATAGCAAGCGGGCGACACCATTTGGATGCCCGAGGGCCGGCCGGGGTTACAGCATCTCAATCTGTAACCCTCCGAAGCGCAGGTCATCTAAGCCGGCATGCATCATCCGTCCAGAGCGCAAACCGTTGTCACCTGGCTTCTACAGCTCGGGGTTGCCGGGATCCTGCTGCAGACGCTGTTCTTCAAGTTCACCGGCGCCGAAGAGTCGGTCTACATCTTCAGCACGGTTGGGCGATTCCTCAATATCGCTGGCGTGGAGCCATGGGGCCGGATCGGATCAGGAGTTCTCGAGCTCATCGCCTCGCTGTTACTGATTGTGCCAGCAACGGCGTCCGTCGGGGCCATCCTGACCATGGGCGTCATGGCTGGGGCGATTCTCAGCCACATTGTCATTCTAGGCATCGACGTGAAGGGTGATGGTGGTCTGCTGTTCGGCCTGGCGCTCACGGCTTTCATCGGCAGTGCAATCGTGCTCGTCCTGCGCCGCGCAGAGATTCCCGGTGTCGGCCGGTTCTTCGAGTTGGCGTGAGCAATGAGGTTCTCCGGCTTCGACGTTGCCCACGTATTGGGCTCGATGGAGCGCGAGCTCTGGCGTCTTCTCGATGAGCTCGATTCCCTGCTGACCGACGTGGCGCAGGATGTGTACTGCGCGCGTTTCGCCACCGATGTCTCGGGATCAATCGGCGAGCACGTCAGACACTGCCTCGATCACGTCTCGGCCTTACTCGGTGCCGATCGATCGACGACGTTGTCCTACGATCGCCGTGAGCGTGGAACCGCCGTAGAAACCGACCGCACGGTGGCCGTGCGACAGATTCGGCACCTGAAGCGCGGTCTCGAGGCGTGGACGACACGCGGGCCGGACGAGCCGATCCGCGTCACGTCGATGATTTCTCCTGCAGGGGACGCGGTGACCGGCTGGTCGACACTCGCCCGCGAACTGGCGTTTGTTGTGAGCCACACGATTCATCACCAGGCCATCATCGGCGTTCTCCTCGCCATTCACGGCCACGCGGTGCCCGACCGGTTCGGCCACTCGCCGTCAACGCCGCGGCGAACCTGATGCTGACCTTTCTCTCACTCATGTTCGGGACGCTGGTCTCCGAAGATCTTGCGTGCGTCACGGCTGGCCTCCTGATCCAGCGCGGTCAGATTGAGGCCTCGTCCGCGGTTGTGGCGTGCACGCTGGGGATCTTTGCCGGCGATGTTGGCTTGTGGGCGATTGGCCGGGCATTTGGACAAACGGCCCCCACGTGGTCCTGGGTG
>QHWF01000930.1 GCA_003222455.1 Acidobacteriota bacterium | reverse complement strand
AACCGCCCGGCGTCCGTTGATTGAAGAACACCGGGACGTCGCTCGTCACCGTCGCCACCAGCGAGTAGTTGATCGACCCATACAGCGGCACGGTGTACGTGCCGATGCCGCCACGAATGACCGTTCGATTGTCGGCGAACGGGCGGAACGCGACGCCCAGGCGCGGATTCACGTTGTTCTTGTCCGTCTGTCGCAGGGCTTCCGGAAGTCCGGCGTCCTTCGCCAGCACGAACGGCGTGTGCGGCAGACTGGCGCGCACGGCGGCAGGGACCAGCGCGAGCGCTTCCGCGTTCGGCACCACGACGCTGCCGGTGTTGCGGTCGAAGTTCCCGAGCTGGTTCGTCCGATCCTTCATCGGCGGCCGCAGATCGTAACGGAGGCCATAATCGACTGTGAGCTTCGCGGTCGGACGCCAGGCGTCCTGCAGATAGAAGGCCCACCAGTTCGTGTACGGATTGGTCGGGATCGGCCCGTAGGCGTACCGCGTCGAGAAGGGGACGCCGGTCAGAAAGTCGGACCACGGATTGCCTGTATAGTCGCCTCTGAAGACGTACCCGCCGAAATCGTCGCCGTCGAAGAACGACACGATGTCCTTGTATTCGATGTACTGGAAGTCGAACCCGCCTTTGACCGTGTGCCGTCCCTTCACCCAGGTGAGGGCGTCGTTGAACTGCACGACATTCGACAACACGAGTCTCGGCTTGCCCGGCGTCGTCGAGATGTAGTCCTCGCCGACGAACTCGAACGACGGCGCGCCGCCGACGCCGGTGAGATCCGGCAGACCGGTGAACCCGAGATCGCGCATGAATGCCGTCGCATTGCCGGCGAAGTCGTAGTCGAACGTATCGACCTGTCGCGAGATGCCGCCCCTCGCTTCGTTGAGCAATCCCGACCCCAGAATCGAGTTGCCAATCACGACCACCTGGCGCAGTTCATTCCGGGTCGACTGGTCGCCAATCTTCGGATTCGTGGCCGCGCCGCTCTCGTCGCGATTCTTGACGGTGAAGCGCCCGATGAGGCGCTCGGTGCCCGACAACGCGTGATCGATCCGCGCGTCCACGCCGTCAACGGTGAAATCGAGCGACGCGTTGTAGACCAGGTTCGGCCGGTTCAGCGCCGCACCAGTTGCCTGGTTCTGTCGTGGGAAGAGCTGGTCGATCACCTTCGCCGCGATCGGGTTGATCGGCACCTGATTGTTCGGATACGGCGCGCCGGTGAATGGATTGACCAGCTGCTTTTTTACGCTCGACAGATCGCCCTGGCGGAATGCGTCGGGTGGGACGATCTGGGTTCGCGTGGTCTCGAACGGCCGCCGCACCCCTTCGTAGGTGGCAAAGAAGAAGGTCCGGTTGCGAACGATCCGACCGCCGGCGGTGACCCCCGCCGTATTGGCATTGACCTTGGGCTTGGTCTGGGCGAAGCGATCGATGCTCGCGAACCTGCTGTTCTGGTTGAACCAGAACGCCGAGCCTCTCAGCGTGTTCGTGCCGGCCTTGGTGGTCGTCGTCACGTCGGTGGCCTGCATGTATTCCGCGTTGTTGCCGACCGCGGTGACCTTGAACTCCTCGATCGATTCCACTGAAGGCAGCAGATCGCGACTCGGTCCGCCGCCGCGCGTGTTCTGCACCGAGACGCCGTCGACAGAGAACGACGTCATGTAGGGCATGTTTCCGGCCAGCGAAATGCGGCCTTGTGTGTCCTGCTGGACGCCAGGCGCGAGCGTGGCCACGACAATCGGGCTCGTGTTGTTCGTCGCGCGGAAGTTCAACGCGAGCCTGTTGATGTCGTCTCCTGACTTGGAGTTCTCGATCGTGGCGCGCTCCGTCTCGATGACGGCGCCGGTGCCCACCACGTCGACTTGCTCTCGTGTGCCTGCCACATGCAACTGCAGGTCGACCCGGACCGTCTGCCGGGCGAGCAGCTCGGTCTGCCGCGTCTGTTCGGCAAACCCGGACAACGCCGCGACGATCCGGTACCCGCCGGCATCGAGATTCGGCACCAGGTAATTGCCGACGTCATCGGTCACGAGGCTGCGAGTGCCTTCCGTGCCGATCGGTCACGGTTCCTGTGAGGGTGGCGAACGTCGACTGGGCCAGGGCGGTTCCGGTGCCGATCGCGAACAGACAGGCAATCAGGACAGACCGAAGAGTATGGATGCGCAGCATGCATCAACTCCTGCGAGCGAACGTGTTGACCGAGGACGTGCAGAAGTCGTCGATCCTACACTGATTTACAGCTTTGCGACGCCCGACTGCGTCGAGCGCTTCAAGGACAGACCTGCGGACTACGTGACCGCACGGCCCCGGTAGTCGTGATTGGCCATGTCTGTGCCTGTAGAGCAAATGTCACGATCGAACGCAGAGGTCGCAAAGGACGCAAAGTAAAGACAGGATTTCTTTGCGGCCTTCGCGGCCTTTGCGTTCCACGGCGGCGTCCGTGGTAGCGTCCTAGGATGCGACACCTTCGAACGTGGCGGCGCCGGATGATCACGGCGGCGGTTCTGATTTCAATCGGCGTCCTGGTCAGGTTTCCCGTCAGCGCCAGATCGGTATCATCCGTCCAGCCGGGCGCGCCTGCACGTTCCCGCACCGAGAACGTTGTCCTCATCACGCTGGACGGAGCCCGGACACAGGAGATCTTCGGCGGACTCGACCTCGACGTGCTGCGATCGACGCTTCCGAAAGATCGCATGGCCGAGCAGACGCGCGCGTACGAACGCTACTGGGCGGCGACACCGGAGGCGGCACGCGTAAAGTTGATGCCGTTCTTCTGGACGGTGATCATGGCGCAGCACGGTTCGATTGCCGGCAACCTGGCGCTCGGAAGCTCGGTTCGCGTCACGAACCGCCACCGGTTCTCTTACCCGGGCTACGCCGAGCTCCTCCTCGGAGAAGCGCACGACGATGTGATCGACAGCAACGACAAACGTCGAAATCCATATCCTACCGTGCTGGAATTCCTGAAACAGACATTGCACCTCGACAAGGA
>QHWF01000929.1 GCA_003222455.1 Acidobacteriota bacterium | reverse complement strand
CGGGGGCACGAGGACGGCGTCGATTACCGGCGCGTTCGTCGCGCTCGCGCTGGCCATCGAAAAGCTGCGCGAACGCGACGTGCTGAAGATCGTACCGATCACCGACTTCGTCGCCGCGACCAGCGTCGGCATTGTGGACGGCGAGCCGCTCCTCGATCTCGCGTACGAGGACGACAGCCGGGCGGAAGTCGACATGAACATCGTGAAGACCGGCGACGGGCGTTTCGTCGAAGTGCAGGGGACCGCCGAGGCGATTCCCTTCGGACGCGAGGCACTGCTCACGCTGCTCGACCTGGCCGATGCCGGGATCAGAGCGCTCGTGGAGAAGCAGCGCGCTTGGACATCTGGTGGCGACCCGGCAGGCGTGAGCGGGGTCGCTGCACGGCCATGATTCTCTCCCGATCCACCATTTCGACGCCGATCGGCGACATGCTCGCGCTCGCCTCCCACGAGGGATTGTGTGCCTTGGAGTTTGTCGGCCCAGAGAGACGCCTGAGTCGACTCGAGCGCAGGTTGTCGCGCTGGTTCCCACCGCACGAGATCGTCGATGGCGACACGCCAGCGATCGTACGCAGTCGCGAGTGGCTGGCCGCGTACTTCGACGGATCGAACGCCGCGATCGGCGACCTGCCGGTTGCGATGCACGGCGCGCCGTTCGAGCAGCGCGTGTGGCGCGCGCTCCTGACAATCCCGCCGGGCACGACCACCAGTTACGGCGCCCTCGCCACCGCGTTGGGATGTCCGGGCGCCTCCCGGGCAGTCGGCGCCGCAAACGGCGCGAACCCGATTGCGATTGTCGTGCCCTGCCATCGAGTGATCGGATCGTCCGGCTCGCTCGTCGGATACGGCGGCGGTCTGGACCGGAAAACGTGGCTGCTCGAGCACGAGCGCCGGTGGTCGAGCGATCGACTTTTCTGACACTAACCACGATGATCAACGCGGAACTCGCGGAACCCGCAGAGACACGCGGCGTCCGCCCTTAGAGGCGGATTTCTTCCAATCCGGCTGCCGCCTCCGCGCTTTGCGCTACGGCGCGCCTCGCCGAAGCGAAGCGAAGGCGGGAAGCCGGACCACACGTCGTTCTTCGAGTTCTGCGGTTTCTGCGTTGAATATCGTGGCCGCGTGGCGGCGCAGTTAGTCGGACATGCTCCTGGCCTTCCCGTTCGCCCGCACCTTCAGGCGTTCAATCGTGATGTCGGTCCTGCCTCGAGAAACCGGCGTAGTGCGCGAAATGCCTGGCCGCGATGGCTGATCGATGCCTTTTCCTGCGGCGAGAGCTCGGCGAGCGTGCGCTGGAACGGCGGGTAAAAGAAGATGGGGTCGTAGCCGAAACCGCCGGAGCCCCTCGGCCCGGAGGCAATGCGGCCTTCGACGATGGCCGCCGTCTGGAACAGGAGCTGCCGCCCATTCACGAGGGCCAGAGCGCACACGAAACGGGCGGTGGTGTCAGCGGCGCCTTTTGCGCGCAATGCTTCGTAAATCAACGCAAACTTGTCGGCATACGATGCCGCCGGCCCGCCGAATCGAGCCGACTCGACGCCGGGCGCTCCGTCAAGACGCTCGATTTCCAGCCCGGAATCTTCGGCGACCGTCAACTCACCCGTGGCTGCCGCGTAATACCGTGCCTTGTCACGCGCGTTCTCGTTGAAGGTCCGCGCAGTCTCTGCCGGCGGCGACAGGTGCGGCCACGCGTCGAGCGTCACGATCGCATAGGGGATCCCGGAGAGCTCTTGCGCGATCTCACCGATCTTGTCGCGGTTCGTCGTCGCGATCAGGAGACGTGGCGTCGGATTGTAGACAATCCTAGACATTCCGAGACATTCGATGGTGTGTGATTAATATGGTTTAACAGGGGGTCTGGCCGCGGGCGGCGACCCGAAGGTCGGCCGCCCGGGAAGAGAGGAAGGAGATTCGGCCGGCTGGCTGACGGCTCAAAGGTAAGACTTACGGTCCAGCCGACGGGCGGGATTCCTCAGAGGAGGAGACGCGGCATCAAATCGCCAGAGCCGACATGCCTGCGTCCGCGTCAAACGTAATCCGGGCATTCCAAAAATTCACCTTGGCCTCGCCGGAGCACGTCCTCACCTGGATGGATCGGCTCAGGCGTCATCGCGACCTCCTTCATCGATGAGACTGCCAAGAAGGGTGAACGGTCTGGTACATGAGCAACCGATGTACCACCCTCGTTTTCGGCATCACGCACGGGCGTCCACACACAGACCCAGCCGAATTACGCCTGTTTTCTGATCTCGTCGGTAAGTGGGCTATGCGCCCGAGGCGATGACTCGTGCGATTGCTGTTGAACGACTGACGGAAGGTGTAGGAATTCAAATCAGCACCCGCTGATGCGATGTGACCCTGAATTTGCAGCTCGCACCGCCATGACCAGAAACGACCCGCCGGCTGACGGGATGAATCTCGCCACTCACCGGGGGACGACCAGCGTCTGGAATCGTCGGGGTTGGAATGGCACTGCTGAACGGTTGGCCGTCACGCGATGGCTGGTCGGCATTGGTGGCGCGGCACTGGTGATTCAGGGAGTCCGACAGCAGACGAGAACCGGCGGCATGCTCGCCGGAATCGGCGGCGGCCTGGCCTGGTGGGCCTTGAGGGGCGAGGGCGACGTGTCCAAGGCACGGCAGTGGTTCAGGCGTGTCGTCGAACCATGGTTCCGACTCGAGGATCTCGTCCAGCAGGCGGGCACCGAATCGTTTCCGGCAAGCGACGCCCCCTCGTGGACACCAACCGTGGGCACCGGCGTGCGACGCGGCGGCTAGGAGAGACGGAATGGAACGCAAAGGCTGCGAAGGCCGCAGAGAAATACCGACATTCCTTTGCGGCCTTTAGCGGCCTCTGCGTTCCAATCGTGACAGGATCGGACCTGATGCTCCAATCATTGCGTGTTCCGCCTTCTTGAGATTTCAGATTTCAGAGTTCAGATTTCAGATTGGCGACTATTGGAGATTGCCATTGATTGCTGCAATCGCCAATCTGCAATCAATCTGCAATCTGAATTCTGAAATCTGCAATCTCACGATCCAGCAGGCGCAATGCCATGTCGACTCCGGCGCGTGCCGCCGCCGCCGCTCGTCCGTTTCCCGGTGCGCCGCAACCATTTGTGAAAAAAGGGTGCGACCGCGTCGCAGACGTGCGTTGCCTGTCCGGGCCCAGCCGGACCACAGTAGAATGGGCACTTCAGCGATGGAAAGGCTTTTCCGTTTCTTGTTCAAATACCCGCCGCTGATGTTCCAGCAGGGGGACTTCACGTGGGGGCTGTCGCGGCCGGTCCTGCTCGGCGTCGCCGTCGCGATCGCGGTGGCCGGCGCCGCGCTGCTGACCTATCGCGGCCTGGCAACCGTTGAGCGCCCACGCGATCGCATCGTGCTCGTGGGGCTCCGCCTCGCGACGCTGGCGCTGTTGTTCTTCTGCCTGGTGCGGCCGACGCTGATCCTGAAAGCGGCGGTGCCGCAGCAGAATTTCGTCGGCGTGCTGATCGACGATTCCCGCAGCATGTCGATCGCCGATCGCGACGGGCAGCCGCGCAGCGCGTTCGTGCACCAGCAGCTCGGCGTCCCTCGCGCACCGCTGCTCGATGCGCTGTCGAAACGCTTCGTCGTTCGGTTCTTCCGCTTTTCGTCTTCGTCAGATCGCGTGCCGTCGGCGGCCGACCTCAAGTACGGCGGCACCGCCACGCGGCTCGGGCAGGCCCTCGACCGGGCGCGCGACGAGCTCGCCGGCCTGCCGCTCGCCGGCCTGGTGATGGTGACGGACGGCGCGGACACGTCGGACGCGGCGATCGACGAGTCGCTCGCGCGTCTCAAGGCGCGATCGATTCCGGTGTTCACGGTTGGCGTGGGGCAGGAGCGATTCGCCCGTGACATTCAGGTGACACGCGTGGAAACGCCGCGAGCGGTGCTGAAGGGCACCGCACTCGTCGTCGATGTCGTCGTGTCGCAGACGGGCTACAGCGGCGAGACCGTCCCGATCAGGGTCGAAGACGATGGCCGGATTGTGAGTACGCAGGAAGTGAAGCTGCCGGCCGACGGCGAATCGGCAACGGTGAAGGTGCGGTTCACCGCGTCCGACGCGGGGGCGCGGCTGTTCACGTTTCGAGTGGCGGGACAGCAGGGCGAGCAGGTCACGCAGAACAACGCGCGAGACGCGCTCATCGAAGTCCAGGACCACAAGGAAAAGATCCTCTATTTCGAAGGCGAGCCGCGCCCCGAGATGAAATTCCTCAACCGCGCGATTGCCGACGACAAGAACCTGAATCTGATCGTCCTGCAGCGCACCGCGGAGAACAAGTACTACCGGATCAATCCCAGCAACCCCGAGGAACTGATCGGCGGCTTTCCGAAGACGCGCGAGGAGTTGTTCGCGTATCGCGGCATCATCCTGGGCACCATCGAAGCGGCATCGTTCAGCCCGGAACAGCTCCGCATGATTGCCGATTTCGTCAGCAAGCGCGGCGGCGGTCTGCTGGCGCTTGGCGGCCGGCGATCGTTTGCCGAAGGCGGCTGGCCGGGCACGCCCGTCGGCGAGGTGCTCCCGGTGGTGCCCGACGCGGCGAACGCGAAGTACCTCTCGTGGCTCGATGTGCGTCCGACCCGCGCCGGCGCGCTCTTCCCGGTGGTGCAGATTGCCGACAGCGAGACGGCGTCGACCGCGAAGTGGAGCGACATGCCGCCGGTCACCGCGGTGAACTCCGTCCATCAGGTGAAACCGGGCGCCACGGTCCTCCTGACCGGCATCGACAGCAAACGGCAGGAGCAGGTCGTGCTCGCCTATCAGCGGTATGGACGCGGGAAGGCGATTGCCATGCCGATCCAGGATTCGTGGCACTGGAAAATGGACGCGAAGATCCCGGTCACCGACACGACGCACGCCATGTTCTGGCGCCGCATGATCCGGTGGCTCGTTGATGGCGTGCCGAATCAGGTGAACCTGACCACCACGACCGATCGCGTCGAGCCGGGCGAGCCGATCAAGTTGAGCGCCGAAGTCCTCGACGGATCGTACACCGAGGTGAACGACAGCCGCGCGGTCGCGCACGTCACCGCGCCCTCGGGAAAGACCAGCGACGTTCCCGTCGATTGGACCGTCACACGCGACGGCGATTACCGCGCGACCATCGTGCCCGACGAGCCAGGCGTGTACGACATCAAGGTGACGGCCACGCGTGCCGCATCGAGCGGCGGCCGTGCTGGCACCGACGGCCGCGATCAGAAAGAAAAAGATCTGGGGACCGCCGCCATGCACGTGCGGGTGTCGGCCGGCGACGCCGAATACTTCGACGCCGCGATGCGCGCGCCGCTCCTCCAGCGCATTGCCGAGGAAACCGGCGGCCGGTTCTTCACCACCGCCGACGCGTCGGCCTTGCCCGAAGCGGTCAGCTACACCGGGCGCGGGGTCACGGTCGTGGAAGAGCGCGAGCTGTGGGACATGCCGGTCCTGCTCGCGCGCGGGGCCTGGCGTGAGTCCCGACAGAAGCGCCTGCGGCTACACGTATCAGTCGTCAGTCACCAGTCCGCAGTCGTCGGTCACAAGTCCGCAGTCGTCGGTCGGGCGATTGACGACTGCCGACTCGAGACTGCCGACTGATGGGCCCCGGCGCCAGTGGAATAGCGCCTGCGGCCACACCGCGCGGCGGACAAGCAAATCCGCCGCGCGGTGTCGGCGTCAGTTCGCGCCGGGGGTGGGGCCCCGGCGCCAGTGGAAAAAAGTTGCTCTGCCACGGATGCTCGGATTAGCAACAAAGGTCGTTGGAGCTCTGGTTCTGACTTTGACCGTCGTTGCCGCCGCCTCCGCGCAGGACACTCACCTCGTCGTCATCACCGGCGTGGGCGGTGACGAGGAACACACGAAGACGTTCCATAAATGGGCCTCGGCGATCATCGACGCCGCGAAGAAGAAGGATGGGCTCGCGGACACGAATATCATCTACCTGTCCGAGAAACCGGACCTCGACCCGTCGATCAAAGGCCGTTCGAACCGCGAGACGGTCGAAAAGACATTGACCGAACTTGCCGCGCGCGCTCGTCCCGGTGACGCGGTGTTCATCCTGCTCATCGGCCATGGCAGCTTCGACGGCCGTCAGGCCGCCTTCAACCTGCCCGGGCCGGATTTGATGCCCGCCGACTTCGGCCGGCTGCTCGGCAAATTCGCGGCGCAGCGCGTCGCGTTCGTCAACACGGCCGCGTCGAGCGGCGCCTTCGTGCCGGCCGTGACGGCCCCCGGACGGGTGATTGTGACCGCGACGAAAACCGGCGGGGAGCGGAACGAAACCCGGTTTCCCGAGTATTTCGTCGAAGCGTTCAACGACGACACCGCCGACAGGGACCGGAACGGGCGCGTCTCAATTGCAGAGGCGTTCGACTACGCGAAGGCGAAAGTCACGAAGGCATTCGAACAGCAGGGGCTGCTGCTGTCGGAACACGCCACGCTCGAGGACGGCGCCAACGGGTCCGTGGCATCCGCGCTGTTCCTGGCACCGGCGCAGTCCGCGCTGAAGGTCGATACGAGCGATCCGGCCGTGCGTGCGCTGGTCGAGGAACGGGACGCGATCGAGCGGCAGATTGCCGCGCTGCGGCTGATGAAACCGTCGATGGATGCCGCGCAGTACGACGCGCAGATGGAAAAGCTGCTGACGGATCTGGCGCTCAAGACCAAGGCGCTCCGCGATCGGCAGCCGAAAAAGGATCGGCAGTGAGGAGGGCCGGCGCGCTGGCCGTGGCAGCGCTGCTGCTGGCAGACACCAGCGCACAGGCGCAGCGGGGATTCGGCGGCTCTCGCGGACGGGTTGAAGCCGTCCTGCCCAACCCGCCGTATGACGGCCGCTTCACCTTCGTGCGGCTGCGGTACGGGCCGCCGACCGAGTACGTGTCGCAGCGGATTCCCTGGTCGCACGACTACCCGGCCGGTGAACGCCACTTCATGAAGATCATGAACGAGCTGACCTGTCTGAATCCGCACATCGAGGAAACC
>QHWF01000159.1 GCA_003222455.1 Acidobacteriota bacterium | reverse complement strand
GTCGCCTGGCTCCAGCGCGGATGATCGACCGTCGGGTTCACGTTGGCGTAGAAGCCGTATTCGTCCGGAGCGGCCAGTTGCCACGTATTCAACGGCTGTTTCTCGACGAACCGTATCTTGACGATGGATTTGACATGCTTGAAGCCGTACTTCCAGGGCACAGCAAGCCGCAGCGGCGCGCCGTTCTGATTGGGCACGACTTCTCCATACAGACCAACCACCAGCAGCGTCAGCGGGTGCATGGCTTCGTCCATCCGCAGCGCTTCGACGTACGGCCAGCGGAGCACCGGACTCCGCACGCCAGGCATCTGCTTCGGATCGGACAGCGTCGTGAACTCGATGTACTTGGCCTTCGATGTGGGCTCGCACCGCTTGATGAGGTTTGCGAGTGGAAATCCGGCCCACGGAATGACCATCGACCAGCCTTCGACACAGCGGTGTCGATAGATCCGTTCTTCGAGCGTCTCGCCTTTGAGGATGTCTTCGAGGTGGTACGCCGCCTTGTTGTTGCACTCGCCCTCGATGGCGACGGTCCAGGGCTCGGGCTTCAGGCTCTTCGCGAGATCGGCGGGCGACGCCTTGTCGGTGCCGAATTCGTAATAGTTGTTGTAGCTGGTGATGTCTTCCCAGGCGTTGAGCTTTTCCTCGGTGCTGAACGGCCCTTTCCTGACGTTTTCCAGCTTGCGGCCGTGCACGGCTCCCCGTGCCTGCAGCAGGGCCTCGGCGCTGATAATGCCCGCTGCGGCGGCGACAGCGGTGCCGCCCGCCGCGCGGATGAACTCGCGCCGATTGAGGTACACGGTCTTGTCGGTGATTTCCGAGCTCCGGATGTCCGACGCGGGTTTGATCAGCATGTTTCCATTATAAGGAGGTCTGTCGCAGGGATGTTACTGCCGGGTAAGATGCCGGAGGGAAAAGGCAGGTTTACGGGGCGGACCGCGCCGAGCGAGCCTCGCGGCGCGAACTGCGGACATGCGCCGCAGGCGCGACCGAGGCTCCGGGCGTCAGCCGACCTTCCGCACGGCGGCTGCCAGGCCGATCAAGACCGACCCGATGATCAACAATTTCGCGGCATCGGGCACCGGCAGCGACCACAATGGCGCGGCGCCGGTCGATCGAGAGACGACGATGGACGATGCAACCGCGGTCGATGCCGAGGTGGCGGGTGCAGCAGGACGTGTGGTCCGCCACCCGGTCGTGGACTCGAGCGAGAGCGCAAAGCCGACCGGTACGACAAACGCGGCGACGAGCCCCGCGAGCAACACCACACGAAATCGTTTTCGCCGGATCAGCCGCATGTTCGCGTCACCCCCACCTGGAATCGGCCGCGTGCGAGGCGCCGGTCAGGTCGTCCGTTCGCTCGCGCCCGATGAAACTTCAAGTGATGTGCCACGAGCGTGTCGCGATGCGCGATGATGCAGACGTCGGAGGGAGGCCGCGGATCTGGCGGCCAAACCGCCAGTCGTTCCGGCCAGCTCCGCGGTTCCTGTGGAGGACGGCGCGGAACGAGTTTTCACATGTTGAAGACCGGGCCGGCGAATTGGACCTTGTGGTACGCTCAACCGGCGTGAGCTCCGGCAATTAACTCAGCTTTGCATGGCTACTCTCATGTCGACGCCTGACAAGCCGCGATACCCGGAACTGCTTTCGCTGGCGGTCCACGAATTCCGCACGCCGGCGAGCGTCGTCGGCGGGTATCTGCGAATGCTGCAGCGTGACGGCGAATCGCTGACCGACCGTCAGCGCAAGATGGTCGACGAGGCGGAAAAGTCGTGCGCCCGGATCGTCGCCCTGATCAGCGAGCTCAGTGACGTCGCGAAGCTTGACGCGGGGCTCATCACGCTCAACCGCCAGCCGCTGGATGTTTTTGCGCTCCTCAGCGAAGTGGCCGAGCTTGTGCAAGAGGGGAAAGAGCGTGACGTGCGTCTGGATCTGCGCGGCGAGCCCGCCGGTGCAACGATCGCGGGAGACGCGGCGCGCCTCCGCAGCGCGTTTGACGCCGTTTTCCGCGCCATCCTGCGCGAAAAAGCGGGGCCGTGCGTGATCGTCGGCGAGCGGCGTTACGAGTCGCGAGACGGACAGACCTCCGCCGTTATCGTCGTTGCGGAGGAACAGAGCGTACAAGCTGCATACGACAGCGCACCTGGAGCGTTCGATGAAAAACGCGGCGGCCTCGGTCTGGCGCTGCCGCTCGCCCGGCGCGTTGTCGAAGGAGTAGGCGGACGGATCTGGTCGCCCCTCAAGCAGGAAGGGGGAGACGACGCCTTTGCCCGCGGGTCCGTTATCATGTCGTTCCCGATCACGGAGTCGAACCGTTGAGAAAACCGTACGTCGCGATCGTCGACGACGATTCCGCGTTCGCCAATTACCTGCGCACCTTTCTGTCGTTGCGTGGATACGACACGCGGTCGTATTCCCGTGGGGACGAGATGATTGCGGCCGTGAAGCAGGGCGACCCGCCCGACATCGTCCTGCTCGACGTGATGATGCCCGGCATGAACGGGATCGACACGCTGCGCGGCCTGAAGTCGGCGAAAGCCGATCTGCAGGTGATCATGCTGTCGGGACGCGAGCATGCCTCGACGATTGTGGAAGCCGTCCGGCTCGGCGCGGCGGACTACGTCGTGAAACCCGACGATCCGGAGGGGCTCGGCGAGATCGCGCTCGATGCTGCCATCAAGAATGCGATCGAGAAGACGCGGCTCGTCTCGGAGATCACCGAGCTGCGCCGGCAGCTGAGTGACGATCAGGATCGCGCCTTCCTGTTCTGGGGCGACAGCCCCGACATGAAAACCATCGCTCAGGTGATCGAGCAGGTGTCGGACAGCGACGTCACCGTGCTGATTCGCGGCGAGAGCGGTGTCGGGAAAGAGCTCGTCGCGCGCGCCATCCATCAGCGGTCGCCGCGCAAGGAGCGGCCGTTCGTGAAGGTCAATTGCGCGGCGCTGCCCGCCGAGCTCCTGGAAAGCGAGCTGTTCGGTCACGAGAAGGGCGCGTTCACGGGCGCGGCGACGACCCGCGTCGGAAAGTTCGAACAGGCCGATACCGGCACGATCTTTCTGGACGAGATCGCCGAGATGAAATCGGCGCTGCAGGCGAAGCTGCTGCACGTGCTCCAGGACGCGCAGTTCACGAGGCTGGGCAGCAATAGACCGATCACGGTCGACGTGCGGGTCGTCGCCGCGACCAACCGCGATCTGGAAGCGATGCTGCAGCGCGGCGACTTCCGTGAGGACCTGTACTATCGGTTGAAGGTCATCGAAGTCACGGTGCCGCCGCTCCGCGAACGGCGCGCGGAAATTTCGCAGCTCACGACCTTCTTCATGGATCGTTACGCGCGGCGGTACAACCGCACGGCGCGCGCGCTCTCGCCGGAACTGCAGCAGCTGTTTCAGTCCTATGAATGGCCCGGCAATATCCGCGAGCTCGAGAATATGATCAAGCGGATCGTGATCCTGCAGGATGAGCAGCTCGTCATCCGCGAGATAGCGCCGACCGTGGCCCCGTCCTCGAGCATCGGCCGTGCCGCGCGTCCCATGCCGGCGTATGCGGGCGCGGGGATGGGAACAGTTCCTGGCGTCGCGACGGACGAACCAGAAGAAGTGGAGCTCGACAACGCAGAGGACGAAGAACCGCAGCCCGAGGAACCCGTGGCGATGGCCCCGGTCGGATCGCGGCTCGCCGATGTCGCAAAATCAGCGGCAATTAAAGCCGAGCGCGCCGTGATTGAAGACACCTTGCGCCAGGTCCACTGGAATCGCCGCCGCGCCGCCGAACAGCTCGGCGTCAGTTACAAGACGCTGCTCAACAAAATCAAAGAATGCGGCATCAGCCGCAAATAAACCGCCAACATCCCGGCCGTACTGAGTGAAAGCGCGACTTACTGTGTGAAGTTTTCTTCCGTCAGGCGCCAGCTTTCCCACTCGCTGTAGACGCGTTCCTTCCTGATTCCCCGAATTCCTCAATCACGCCAGAAGTTTTCCGTGCTGGCATTTGCATTGCTCAACGGGTTTCCGTGACGACCATGACTCAGCTGCATGATGCCCCACGGGCGCACAGGTCCACTATGAACGGCAAGCCGCAGGTAATGGTGGTCGACGACGATTTGTCGATGTGCAATTTCCTCAGAACGTTTCTCGCCGAGCGCGGCTACCAGGCGGTCACGTTTGGCAGCGCCGAGGAAGCGGTGAAGCGCTACAACGTCGAGCGGCCGGCGGCGGTGATCCTCGACGTGGTGATGCCAGGTCCCATGGACGGGCTCGAGGTGCTCGCGGCCTTCCGGAAGATCGATCGGGAAGTCCCGGTCATCGTGCTCTCCGGGCAGGGCCGAACGACCACAGTCGTCCAGGCGATGAAGCTCGGCGCCACGGACTTCGTGAGCAAGCCATTCGACGAAACGGATCTCGAAGTCCCGCTCGCCAACGCGCTCAAGCAACGCCAGCTCAGTCGCGAAGTGGCGTCGTTGCGGGAAGAGCTGCAGTCGAAAGCCAAACACAATCTCCTGTTCGGCAACAGCGAGCGGATGGCCGAGGTCCGCGACCTCATCGATCGCGTCGCCGATACCGACGTCATCGTCCTGCTGCGCGGGGAAAGCGGCACGGGGAAGGAACTTGTCGCGCGGGCGCTGTACGCCTCCTCGCTGCGGCGCGACAAGCCCTTCGTCAAGGTGAATTGCGCCGCGCTGCCAACCGAGCTCCTCGAGTCGGAGTTGTTCGGATTCGAGCGCGGCGCATTCACCGGCGCGATCCAGCAGAAGCCGGGCAAGTTCGAGTTCGCCAACCACGGCACGATGTTTCTCGACGAAATCGCCGATATGAGCTTCCCGCTGCAGGCGAAGCTGCTGCAGGTGCTGCAGGACGGCGAGTTCGCTCGCCTCGGTGGCAAGCACGACGTGAAGGTCGATGTCCGGGTGATTGCCGCGACGAACCGGGATCTCGAGCAGATGGTCACGCTCGGTCAGTTCCGCGAGGATCTGTTCTTCCGGCTGAACGTGGTCAGCATCAACCTGCCGCCCCTGCGCGAGCGGCGCGACGAAATTCCGATCCTCGCCGACTACCTGCTGAAGAAGTACTCGGTCCAGTACAACAAACCGTACAGCGAGCTGTCGCAGGAGACGATGCGGTTGTTCATGGACTACGACTGGCCGGGAAACATCCGTGAGCTCGAAAATCTGATCAAGCGTGCGGTGGTGCTCAGCTCGGAAGCGCCGATCCGCAAGGAGATCACTCAGGGCATCGCGATGGCCGCGCACCGGGTCCAGGCCCCGGCCGCGGGCCATGCGCCGGCCACGCGCGCGGCGGCAGGTTCCGGTGTCGCCGTCGGCGCCGCCGCACCGGGCGCGCCGACCGCTCCACCCACGCCGGCCGAGCTCGCCGCCGCGGCGGCCGAAGCGGGCAACTATTCACTCAAGAACATTTCCCGTGAAGCGGCGCGCCAGGCCGAACGCGAGCTGATCCTGAAGATGCTCCAGCAGACCCGCTGGAACCGCAAAGAGACCGCGGAGATTCTCGGCATCAGCTACAAGGCTCTGCTCTACAAGATCAAGGAAAACGGACTCGATAAGGCTTCATAACGCCATGACGAGCAGCTCGTTTTACGAAGAGGGCTCCAAGCTCCTCACCCCTGGCGCCTTCGAGTTCGTGCTCGACAGCGAACTGAAGCGGGCGGTCCGCTCGCAGAACTTTCTCACCCTGGTGGTCCTTGAAGCCGCCCGCGAATGGGAAGGGATGATGGTGAGCGCCGACGACGGCACCGTGTATCAGGTGGCGCAAATCATCGGCAAGGAAGTCCGCGACACCGACCTCATCGGCCATACCGATCGGGGAGTGCTCGCGCTCGTGCTGCTCGATGCCGATTTCGAGCACTCGACCCGGGTGATCGATCGCCTCGTCTCCCGGATCGAGAACTACGAGTTCCCGACCGTGTTGCGGATCGCGGTCGGAGCCGCGTGCTATCCGACGCACGCCGTCGACGCCGACTCGCTCAAGCGTCAGGCCATGTCCCGTCCGCTCGTGAACTGGCGCGGTGGCCACCAGATGTCCGCTGATCGCAACTGAGGAAGAAGACAGCCATGATGCACACGTCCACGTTTCTGGCGACCGTGCTCGCCGCCCTCTGCACCGTCGCGCCGCAGGCGGCGGCCTTCGACGACAAGAAACTCGCGGCGCAGCCGCCGCGCGCTGCGAGCGAGGAGTACCGTGTCGGACCCGGAGACAAGCTCCGCATCGAAGTCTACAAAGACGCGCAGCTCTCGCAATCGGTGCAGGTCCGGCCCGACGGCAAGATCACGCTGCCGCTCGTCGGTGACATGGAGGCGACCGGCCGCACACCGATCGAGCTGCGCGACGCGATTGCGCAGTCGCTGAAGGAATACATCACGAATCCCACCGTCACGGTCATCGTCGTTGAGGCGCTGGCGTCGCAGGTGTTCGTCATGGGCGAGGTGTCGCATCCGGGTCCGGTGCAGATTTACGGGCCGACCACCATCGTCCAGGTCCTGGCGATGGCGGGCGGCTTCAAGGAATTCGCGAATACCAAGGACGTGCGGGTCCTGCGCCCGAACGGGACCGGTGTCCAGACGATCCGCTTCAACTACAAGGACGCGCTGAACGACGACGCGGCGAAGCCCATCTTCGTCCGCGCCGGCGACACGGTGATCGTCCGCTAGGTGTGACATGACGCGCCATACGCGCAGCGCGGTCGCACTCACGCTTTCGCTCTCGGCGGCCGCCGGATTGTCCGCGCAGGAACGGGTCGGCGCGTCGAACGCACCGGAAGCGAACGCGGGCCCGGGCTGGACGTTCACGCCGTCATTGGGGTACGTCGGGACGTACGACGACAACATTTCGTTGTTCGGCGTGCGAACGGCAGAGGAACAGAACAACGATTTCATCTCCATCTACCAGCCGTCGCTGGAGCTCGCGTATGCCGGCCGGCACTCGCGGTTCGGCGCCGAATACAGCGGCAGCCTCATGAATTACCAGACATTCACCGCGTTGAACCGGTGGAATCAGCGCGCGAAGATCGATGTCCGGCGGCAGGAAACGGCGCGTCTGAAATGGTTCGCGCGCGCGTCGGCGGCTGCGATGCCATCCACCGATCTGATCGAGTTGGGCGGCATCCCCTACCGGAGCACCGGCGCCCGAACGGCCGATGGACGCGGCGGCGTGGTATTCAGAATCAGCGCACGCGACAGCGTATCCAGCTCGATTACGGACCAGGTCGGCGACTTCGATCGGCCCGCCGACGCGCGCGCCCTGCTGCGCGGCGGACATGTGATCGAGTCGCTGAACGTCTGGCGCCACCGGTTCGGGGGACGGCTGTCGGCCGGCACGGATTATTCATTCCGCCGTGCAGCGATCAGCGGCGATGTGGAACAGTTCAGCATTCACGGGGTCGAAAGCGGGATCGAGTACGAGCTCTCGCCCGCATGGTCGTTCAGTGGCGGCGCCGGCATCATGTACCTCGAGAGTACGCCGACGACCGAATCGCGCACCGGGCCGGCATGGCGTGCGTCGCTCGATCGGCATGTCAACTCCTCGGCCTTCCATGTCGGGTACGTGCGCTCCTTCATTCCGTCGTTCGGTTTCGGGGGAACGATTCAGAACCAGGAAGCCGGCGTGGGTTATCGGACCGCGCTGTTCGGCAGCCGGCGTTGGTACACGGACCAATCGGCGGTGTTCCGGGATGACGGTCCGCTGACGTCGATGGTCGAGCAGCTGCCGTTGCGATCGCTGCGGACGAATTCGGTGCTCGGGTTTGCGCCGGAGCCCTGGGTCCGGTTGGAAGCGTTTTACTCACGTCTCCAGCAGTCGAGCCTGCGCGCCGGTGGCCAGCTGTACCGCAACCGTGTGGGGTTTCAGATTGTGACTTCGAAGCCTGTGAGAGTGCCGTGATGGACGAGACCCGTTTCGACCCGCTCGACTATGTGTCCGTATTCAAACGGCGCAAATGGTGGTTCATCGCGCCGGTGGCGTTGTCGATCGTGGTCGGCGCGCTGCTCGTGTGGAAACTGCCGCGGACGTACCAGGCGACGGCCACGGTGGCGGTGAGCGCGGCGCGCGTCGCGGCGAACCTCGTCGGCTCGGTCGAGATCGATCGTCAGGATCGGATGCGCGCGGTCTCGCAACAACTTCTGAGCCGCTCGGTCCTCGAGCGCACGGCGCGGCTCGAGCGCCTCGACGCCGACGGACCGATCGACATCGCGATCGCCAGGATGCGCGGCAACATTTCGGTCGCACTGCCCGATTCGATTACGCCGGCCATCGCATCGAGCACAGCGCCCTCACAGCTGTCACCCGATCAGAAAGCGCAGCTCGACACCTACTTCGTCTCGTACGTCGACGAATCCGCCGAGCAGTCCCAGCGCATCACCAACCGTCTCGTGCAGGTGTTCGTCGAGGA
>QHWF01000158.1 GCA_003222455.1 Acidobacteriota bacterium | reverse complement strand
CGAAACCAGAGCGTTTCGAAGATGAGCGCGGAGGCCCCTGAGGCGAAGAAGATCGCGTAGAGAAGCGCCGTCATCGGGGAGGCGCGGTTCTCAGGTGCACGCTCCCCTCGAATTCTGGCGATCACAAGGGCTCGCATGCCAGAGACGTATTCGTGCAAGCGGTCCGACGGTCCTTACCAGTCGACCTGGGTGCCCACTTTGAACAACCGCCCGAGTTGCATCCCGTTGGGCTTGTTCCACTGCGGCCCGTACGCGTTGTTCCGGCCCGTGAAGTAGGCCGTGTTGAGCAGATTGTAGACATCGAGTTGCGCCTGCACACGGTGACGCCCCACGTGCAGGTTCTTGCTCAGGCGGGCGTCGAGCTGCTTATAGCGATCCTCGAACACCGTGTTCGGCGCGATCAGGTTGACCGTGACCGTGCCGTTGCACGTCGCTTGCATGCCGCACGAGCCCAGGTTGCGCCCCAAGGAAGGGGCAATCTGGGCATTCGTGTACACCTGGGTCGCCAAGATCGGGGAACCCTGCAGGTTCTGGTACACCCAGCTGGCCTGGAGGTCCCAGGGCAGCGGGTAGCTGCCGTTGACCTTGAATTGGGTGCTGGGATTATCTTGCTTGCAGAATTGTTTCTGCGGAGAATCCACCGTGAGGTTGCAGGTGTCGGTGACCGTGTTGCCTTTGAACCAGCCTCCGGCAATCCGGCCACCCCGCCCAAATTTCGCGTTGAGACTGACTTCGACGCTCTGGAAGGCCTCGGTCTGCCCGCCGAAGTCTGACGCGTGTTTCGCCACGTTCTGGACCTTGCCGTTGGCCGAGGGGTTGATGTCGTAGAGCCCGCAGATCTGGTTCCCGCCCCCGCCGGGGAGCTTCCCGTCCACCGGCGCCGTCACACAGTACGGCGAGTAATCCGCCGGCGTGACCATTACATTGTCGGTAACCAAGAGGTTGCCATACGAGGTACGGAAATAGGAGACCTCGAACCCCAGGCCGGGACGCAACTCGTGCGACAAGCTCGCGCTGCCCTGCCAATTATAATTGCGCGTGTGCCAGCCCGTCACAAGGTCGTCCGCCCACGTCGTATTGATCACGGCCGTCCCGAAGGCGCTGTTTGAGAGCGGCCCCAGTTCGCTTTCTTGCGGGATGTAGTCATGGTTGGCATCGTTCCAATTCCGGTTCGCCGACGCCACAATCGCGTTGATGGGCGCGAGCGAGCCCACGGGGGCCGTCAGGACCACATACCGGCCGATCGCCCCCTTGATCGCGGTCTTGCCGTTCCCAAACAGGTCCCAGGCGATGCCCACCCGCGGGTCCGCATCCTTCCAGTTCGGGACGTTGTCTATCTCTGGGAAGCTGGCGGCCGGCACCCACCGACCGGCCGCTCGCGATTGGGCCGGGGCCCACTCTTTCAGGGTATCCCACCGGATCCCCAGGTTCATCGTCAGCCTCGACACGGTCCACTGATCCTGGGCGTAGAGCCCGATGTTCCGGCGACGAACATCAGAACGTTGTGGCGTCGCAAAGAGGGTGACCGAGACGGGTACCGGGAACGCGTCGGGCGTCGGCTTGCGGAAGGTGTAATTGATAGCGCTGTTCGCAAACGACTCGTTTACTTCCCCCCAAGGCGGCGTTCCGAAATATTGAAACCCGACCTTGGCGTTATGGGCCCCGGTGACGTACGACGCCGACACCCGAGCGTTCATCTGGTGTTGGTAATGTTTTTCGTACGTCGATCGGGCGCCATACCGGAAGTTCGTCGATTGCTCCAGGATGGAAATGGCCTCCGACGTGTTGCCGTCGATCGGATGCCGATCCCAGGTGTTGTGCCCGTAGGTGAATCCCGCTTGAAGCAGGAGCTTGTTGGTGACAGGGAGCGACCAGGTGGCTTGCGTTAAGGCCACCGGGTAAAACCGGAGGTTGCCGGTGGCCTCGGGCGCGACGGGATTCAGTGACGCCGTGTTGCCCGAGATTTCGAAGTACCCTTGCAGGTTGCTTTGTATGCTCTGATAAAACGTGTACTTCTGCTTTCCCTGCTGCCACGTCACGCGACCGCTGTGGTCCCGGGCCGACAGGTCCAAAAAGGCCCGGCGGGTGAGGTCCGGATCGTAAAACACCGTATTCTGGAGATTGTTTTTGTTGAAGTAGATCCCCGCGTAGTACTCCTGAGCGCTCTGAAGCCGGTGCGCCGTGTAGAACCACAGCTTGTCTCGCTTGATGGGGCCGCCCAACCCGATCGTGTCGTCGTAGATCTGCTTGACGGAATTGACGTCCGTCAGTCCGCGGTCGCGCAGCGCTTGCGTGATATTGCCGGCCTCCAGCGCCGGGCCGGCGTAATTGGCGGTGCCCATCGCCGAGAAGGTGTTGCCGCCGTCTTTGGGGACGGCGTTCTGCGAGACGCCGCCCGTTTCGGTCTCGGCGTTCGCGTTGGCGTACTCCAGGACGACCTCCTGAGTGGCCGCGGGGTCCGTATAGTAGGCCCGCAGGTTGCCGCCACCGGACGAGTAGTTGTAGGTCATCCCATCGACATGCATCCGGTAGTCGCCCTGGCGGCTGCCGTGGATCTGCAGGGCATTGGACATCTCGCCCTTGCTCCCGCCAACATCCGGGCCGAGCGCCGACGTCGCCCCCAGGATGAGGGCGGCATATTTGGTCGAGGCGGCGCCCGTCGGGAGCGCCTCCAGGACCTCGTGCGGAAACGTGGCGTTGGTACCGACGTTCTGCGTATCCACGATCGGGCTCGAACCGGAGACCGTGATCGTTTCTTCGAGCGACCCGACGTTCAGCTCTGCATTCACTGTCGCGGTGAACCCAGTGGACAACTCGATGCCCTCATGCCTGACCGTCGCGAAGCCGGTCAAGGTGAACGTCACGGTGTAGGTGCCCGGCCGCAGATCGGCAATCCGGTATTGGCCCGCCGCGTCCGTGATGACCGTGCGGACCTTTTCAATAAGCGCGGGACTGGCGGCTTCCACCGTCACGCCGGGCAGCACCCCGCCCGAGACGTCTCTCACCACACCCGCGATGTTGCCGGTGCCTGCTGTCTGCGCGCCCTCCGCCGCCGGCAGGCGCACCAGTCCGGCGATCAGGACCACCACACCGCTGAAGGCGCGCCGCTGTGTTCTGGTCATCATCGTCAACCTCGGCTTAATTGAAGTGTGAAATGGTCGGGGCGAGAGGATTCGAACCCGCCCTCGCCGTTTTGGCTCCGCCCCGACACGTGGGGACGGGCCAGAGCGCAGCAGGCGAGACGCGTACCTTACTTCTGGTCGGGGGCGCCCGTGCCACTCGCACCGGCGAACAACTTGCGTCCATCGGCGAACGTGACCTCCCGGGCGTTCATCTTGTTCGTGTGATCCTTCGCCTGGTAGCCGTCAATCACGATCTCGACGCCCGGCTGCAAGGACGTTTTCGTGAAGCCGCGCCGAAACAACACGGTCGGGGAGCCGCCTTCGGCCATCCACTCCTCCGTCTTGCCACCTTTCGTCACGTTGATATGGATCCACACATGCGGGTTGATCCATTCCATCGTCGTGACTTTGCCCTTGAAGGTGATCGGCTTGTTCGCGTCGAATTCGGCCGCAAACGCGTGATGCGCTGAGACGGACACGGCCGCCCCCGCCAGAACCAGACCCACACCTGCGACGACAACCGCAAGCTTCGTTCGCATCGGACGCAACCTCCTGCTGTCAGCGCTCTTTTGGGGGCGCCAGCGGCGACTTCTCTTCTCTATGGCGTCTCGTCACGTCGCTCGGTCAAGCCTCTATTTCCTCATGGGCGTCAGCTTGCGGGTGATGTTGATGATCATGTTTTCACCCTCCCAACGCGTGACCAGCGGCTTCTTTCGAGCATGCCCGTACATGAACTCTTCCACGAACTCAACGCAGTTGTACTCGATCAGCTGGGCATTCGGTTCCAGACGGCGATAGAGCGGCATCGAGATCTTCCAGGGGCGGGTAAAGGTCTCCGGATCGTCGATCGTCGCTTCATAGTGGATCGCGTCCGGCGTGATCGGCGTCAGGCGCTCCACCAGATGCAACTTGTCGCTGTAGAAATTGCCGGCCCGGTCGAGCCAGTTGCCGCGGAAATCCTTCGAGTCGACCACCAGGGCGTCCCCCTCCCAGTGCCCGACCGAATGGCCCATCGCGATGTCGGCGGGCGGTTCGTCGACCTTGTTCAGGTAGATCGTGCGCGCCGCATCCGCAAACTCGAACGCCAGATGGATTTGGTTCGCGCCTTGCACAATCTGAAACGGGTAGGGCAAGTACATCCCCCGCGGGCTTCCCGGCACGTAACACTTCAGTTCCGGGTCGCGGTCAATCCAATGCTCCGCGTTGTCCTTCTTTTTCGCCGCGGCCTCCGGCTTGTAGGGAATCTGGCCGTCCCCCTCCACCACGCCCGCCGACCCGGGCACGCCCCCGGCCGCGCCGAGCGCGAGGACGGGCGCCGCCGGCACGCGGGCGTAGTCGTACGGATACACGCCCGGCTGCGTCACCGCGCCGGGACGGGCTTGGTGGGCCTGCAGGTCCCAATTGGCTTCGTTGAGGGCTTGCCAAACGCCGTTGAAATTAGGCTTGCCGTCCGCCGTCCGGGCGGGCCGCGGCGCCTGCCCCGCCGTCCGGGTGACCGACAGCCAAGTGATGGCGCCCGCCGCCCCCATCGCCATGCCCATCGCAATCACCGAGCCCCTGAACCAGTTTCGCATCACGATCTCCCGTTCCTTGCCGTGCGCTACTTCCGTCCCGTGGCCTGCGGCGTCCCGTCCACCGGCGCATAGCCGCGTCCCCGCATGCGAATCGCCGCGTACTCGGGATTGCCCTGGCCACAGATGAGGATGCACTGGGTGGCCGGGTCGGGGCCGCGATGCTCCGCAAAGGCCTTGTCCATCATGCGGGCGCCGACGAGGATATCCATCAGGGCATAGTTCCCGTCGTGACAGCGGGGCTCATCGTAAATCCGATACGGCTGATCGTCTTGCTTGGCCATATCCACTTGGACGGTCCACGGTTTCTCCCACGCCGTCGGATCCTCGATCCGCACGCCGTATTCGAGCGTGTTCGCGTCGGTGCGGGTAAAGCGTTCGATCAAATGCAAGTTCTCGCGGGATCCCTGGAAGTCCGTTTTGGCCGTGAAATTGATCACATCGACGACCAGGGTGTTGCCCTCCCAATGCCCACGCGCGTCGCCGAACCGCTGCCGGACGGTGGGCGGCAGATGCGGATTCGTCGTGATGGGAATGACGCGCTGGAACCCTTCGTAGAGAATAGATACGGAGTCCGGAGACTGCACAATCCGCTGCAGCGTGCCGATGACGGGCAAGCGGCCCGACAGACACCGCTCACCCAGGCCATAATCCTCGGGCCCGTCGGCGCGGTTGATGACGCGATCGCCGTTGATGTCCACGGCCAGATAGCTCGGCGGAGGTTCGTTGTGCCGCGGGGACACCGTGCCGGTGTACTTCACGCCGTAGCAATTGATCTCTTGCGAGTGCTTGCACGTCTCGACGGATTGCATCAGAGCGAGCTGAAAGTCGCGCAGTTCGGCCATCCGCTTTTGCACCGCCGCCGTCCGGGGAGGGATCTTCCCGTCCGGGGGATCGACAACCAAGGACGTCCGCCGGCCAATGGGCCGCTTGGTTTCAGGCGTCACTTCAAAGGTCGTATCGTAGGCGCCGGAGAGGTCCTCCAACGTTCCCCGTTTCGCGATGCGCTCCCCGCGCAAGGGAGCGGGTGGTTTCGGTTTATCCCGCTCGGCCTCTCGCTGGGCGACTTCCGCCTCCGTCAACAGCTCCTTGCCGGCATCCCGGGCGGACCGTTGCAGGGGGATCTGATACTTCTGAGCCCACGTCCCCTGCAGATCCTGTCCGCCCGACGCGGCCTTATCGGTCTCGCCAGAAACTGGACCGCACGCCAGACTCGACAGCGTGACCACTGCCGCCACGCCGAACAACGAGAGCATTCGCTTACGCATGCCGCACGCTCCAGACACCGGCCCTCGGCCAGTGAGTCCAGCGCCATCCACCATCCATTTATCTGGGAGTCAAGACTTGAACTGTCACCATAGTCTTAATTTCGTCTCGCGCGAAAGTCAAGCAGGTCCAGGTTGCATCCAGCGATGTTTTGTGCTTGACTTCGCGGCATCGTCACAATCGCCTGTCGTCAGCCGGGCATGGCCATTCGAGGAGGATTATATGACGAAGCCGCGGAACACCGGCGTGGCGTTACTCAGTCGCCGGGAGGCGATCGGGCGGGTGGCAGGTGCGGGGCTCGGGATCGTCTCGGTGCTGCACGCCACCGAGGACGCGGGCGCCGCAGGCCGGCAAAGCTCCGCAGCCCCAGCGACAAGTCGATCCGCGCCGATGTCGATCCCCAGCTGGAACACCGAGCTCAAGCAGCTCGCGCCGAACGTCTACGCGTACACGCAAGGCGGCGGTCCGGGCGTCCCCAGCTCCGCCATCAGCAACGGCGCCTGCATCGTCGGGCCCGATCATTGGATGGCGATCGACGCCTTCGCAGCGCCGCCGCACACGAAGGCTTTTCTTGCGGCGGCGAACAAGGCCGCCGGCAAGCCGTGCGGCCGCCTGGTCAACACGCATCACCACGCCGATCACACCACCGGCAATTGCTTCTTCCTGCCGGCCGAGATCGTGGCGAGTGAGTTCTGCCGCCAAGCGGTCATCAAAGGCGGCATCTCGGACCTTCGGGGCCGGCCCGAATCCTGGAAGGTGGGCGCCAACGAGCTGAAGCTGGCGCCTCCAGTCACCACCATCGATGATCATTCGAGGGTCACGTATTACTACGGGGACACCGAGGTGCAGCTCATCCCCAACAACCCGGCGCATACGTGGGGCGACGTGATGGTCTACCTGCCCCAGTACAAGATTCTGTGGGCCGGCGACATCGCGTTCCATTACGTCGCGCCGGCTGGTCAGAGCGCTTATATCAGCAAATGGATAGAGGCCATTGACCGGATCAACAAGATGGACGTCGATGTCATCGTGCCAGGCCACGGGCCCATCAGCACCAAGAAAGATCTCGCGTTGATGCGCGAATATCTTGAAACGGCCAAGCGGGAAGCAAGAAGGCGCTACGACGCCGGCATGAGCGCGGGCAAAGCCGCGGCCGAGATCGAGCGTGCGATGAGCAAGTTTGACAGCTGGGTCGATCCGGCGGCGAACCGGATCGTCCCCAACGTGGTCCGTCTCTACGCGGAGTTCAACGGCACGATTGCGCCCGATCTCCCGAACGAAGCGACGCGCAAGGCCAACGAGGATTACAAGGCTGCCAAATCGGCGGGCTCCCGTTAAGTCAGCTGCATCCTGATCTCGGCTAGACATCTTCTAAAGCCGATGTCCTCACAAATGAAGCAAGTTTTCGGCCGCTCGGCTTTAGAAGCTGTCTTAGCCGCGACCGCGGAGCGGCCGCCTAGTAAGGAAGCTTCGCTCGGCGGTTTGAGGCGAAGCTTCGTTACGAGGCTTCCGTGAAACGATTGGCACTCGCGTTGCTCATGCTGATCACGCTGCTCGTGCTCGCGGCAGCCGCAGTTCGCGCAGCAGGGCCCACCCCAACTTCCGCTGAAGCCGGTCCCCGACTTTTTCAAGCTGCCGCCGAACATGAACTTCGGCGAGCCGTCGGCAGTGACGACCGACTCCAGGCGACACGTCTTCGTCCTGGCAGGCACGTCCCCGGAGCTGGTGTTGTTTCTTCGTCGCGTCCCGTGCCGCCGCAGCCTCGTCGGCACGCGCGTGTCCGTCGGACCGCGGTAGTATCGTGAGACGTTGACAGGCACCAGGAGGTGCGCCATGGCAGACACGGTTCGTCCGGTCGACTACTTTTACGTGCAGGTGCCGCACAGGGCCGGTGAAGCCGCGAAAGCCTTGCGTGCGCTGAAGGACGTAGGCGTGAATCTGCTCGCGTTCTCGGGATTTCCAGAAGGCCGGCGCGCGCAACTGGATTTCATTCCGGCCGACGCGGCGGCGTTCAAGAGCGTCGCCAAAGCCAACAGGTGGAAGGTGGTCGGCCCGAAGCGAGGCTTCTTGATTCAGGGCGATGATCGCGTCGGCGCGATCGCGGATGTCGTCGGCACACTGGCTGACGCGAAGATCAACGTGACCGCGATCGACGCCGTCTGTGCCGACGGCCGGTACGGCGCGCTCTGCTGGGTCGCGCCGCGCGACGTCAAGAGAGCCGCGCACGTCTTGGGCGCGCAATAGGCAACTCTTCCGACACGGCTATGCCTTCAATAGAGGCGGTGGAGGGATGATCGCCGATGATGCGCTTGATCGAACAGCCCACAGGGACCGGGATCTCTACGAACACGGCCACCTTCGGGGAGCCGTCCATTACAGCCTCAACGTGTATCAGCAGTACGACGAGA
>QHWF01000157.1 GCA_003222455.1 Acidobacteriota bacterium | reverse complement strand
GCAGCTGGTGAGTATACCTGAGTGGTATTGTTGAAAGCCAGGTTGGTCGCGAAATTGGTGCTGTAAACCGGGTTGCTGTAGACGGACCCGTTCACCTCGAAGCCCCACTTCACAGGCACGCTCCCGGCAAGCTTGAACTCATGCCGGTGCGGTATCCCCGGTATCGTGCCCAGCTCCTGATACAACTTGCCCGTCCAATCACAGAACCGGAGGGAGTTCGGATCGTTCAAGAGGTTCGTACCGGCGGTCATGTCACAGTCCCGATCGAACTGCCGCTCAATGGTCCATCCCCCGAAGAGGAACGCTCCTCGCGGCAGCCGGGCCGTGACGGATGTCTCGAAGCCGTCATAAGTATTGGAGCGTGTGCTTTGGCGGCTGTTAGTTTGATACACCTGCGCAGGAAGTCCGAAATAGGCGGGCTGCAGGTTAAAGAGCGTAATCGGCGTGCCATCAAGCGGGTTGACGATCTCATACGGCGTCCAAGCCGAAGCCGGCACGGCATTGTTCAAGGTCACGACCTGCTGATAATCCGAGCGGCGATTCCAGTTGAAATTCAGGGTCACGCCGCGCATGACCTCATGCTGGATGCCGACGGTGTACTGCAGGTTGTACTCGCGCTGGAAATTGGGATCGAGCGCCCGGTTCTGGAGGACCCCGAACAACGGATTCGGATTCGGACCGAGCTCGCCCTGGCCGAAACCAGCTCCTTCGGCGATGCCGTTGTGGTTCACATCGTTCCAAGGGATGTTCACGGTGGTCAAGAACATCGGATTGAAGTTGTTCACAATCGATGTGACGATAGGTGTGTTGTACTTTCCAAAGCCGGCCTTCAACGCCGTCTGGTGGCTGCCGAACAAATCATAGACAATGCCAAGCCGCGGCGACCAGTTCTTGAAACACCCCAACCCCTTGACCGTGTTGCAGTCCACCATAGCAAAGGTGCGAGCCGGCACGAAGCGGCCCGCCGACGCACTCGACGGTTGGATCTCCGCCGACAGATATTCCCAGCGCAGGCCCGCGGTAATCGACAAGCGGTTGAAGCGCCACGTATCCATTCCATAGATCCCGAGGTCCGCATTCAGGTATGGCCGAGAGACTGCTGGGGTGTTGTAAGCCGTGACGTTAAGCGGTACTCCATTTGTGAAATTGTAGTAGGCGTCTCCGTTCGCGATCTGGCTGACATAGGCGGGACCATAGCTGTCCTGAATGCCAAACCTGATCGTGTGTGCGCCAGTCACGTATGCCCCCGAGCCGTTCCAGACGTACCGGTCGTATTTGTTGAAGCTGTTCACAGCTCCGGCGACGCTGCGCGTGAGGAGCGCCACGTCCAAGTGCGAGGCGCCGGCGTACCAGGCAGGCGTAAAGGGAACCTGTTGAATGCCGGGCTGGTAAACGACGTCCCAGTCCTCCTTGTTGATCGAGAAGCCGCCTTGGAGGAGCAGGTGGGGTGTGAGCGTGCCCGTCCACTTGCCTTGCGCAATGTAGTACAGGACCGGATCACGGCGGAGCGAGGAGACGTTCGGGTCGGTGGCGTTGTACGGTGACATCCCCTGCCCCAAGCCAAAGAGGCTCGAGACGAGATCGGCTGAGATGGCCTTCCACATCCGCGAATACATGGCGCTGAATTTATTTTTCGGATTGATCTGCCAGGTGAGGCGGCCGGTCGCCGTCGTCAGGGAATCGCGCTCGATTCCGGGGCTGCCATCCGCAAAGAACGAGCCGGCCGATTGAAGGTTGGTCAGCTGTTTGCGACCTGTCATCAGGAACCACAGCTTGTCCTTTTTGATAGGCCCTCCCAGCGAGCCGTCGAAGTCATTGATCTTATTGACCGCCGACTGGCCCGTCACACCGCGGGCGATCAACTTCTGATCGATGTTGTTCCCTACGAAACCGGAATTCACCCAGCCGAGGAACACATCTCCACGAAACTGATTGCCGCCGTCCTTGGGGACCATGTTGGTGTAGACGCCCCCGGCGGAAACTTCCGCGGTGACGCTGCTGGTTTGATAGGTCGTCTCCTGAATGATCGCGTTATCGATGTAGTTCTGGGCTCGGCCGTCGGCGATGGTGGAGTTGATGAGCATGCCGTCCAGCAAGTAGGTGCTGTCGTGGGGCATGTTGCCGTGCGTGGTGATGTAGGTTTGCTGGACCTGCATGGAGCCGGCCACATCCGGTGTGTTCAGGTGGACGCCGGGAACATAGGACCCAAGCGACTGCATGTTCCGCGCGCTCGGGATCGCGTCCATATCCGCGCGCGACAAGACCGCTGGGTGCGCCACGTTCTCGATGTCAACCGTCGCCACCGTGGCGGCAACGGTCACCGTTTCCTCGAGCGCGCTCACTTTCAGTTCGGCATCAACCGGGACCGATACGTTCGCCGGCACGGTCACTTGCTGCTTGACCGTGCTGAACCCCGGCAAGGTGAAGGTCATCGTGTAGAGGCCCGGCCGGACGTCAACGATAGTATAGCGGCCGTTGTCATTGGTGACCGCGGTGCGCGATCCTTCGATCAGCGCCTCGCTTGCCGCTTCAACTGTAACGCCCGGCATGACGGCGCTGCTCGCGTCTCTCACCACGCCGGAAATCGTGCTCTGGGCTGAAGCGAGCGACGGCACCACCGCCAGAACCACGAGAGGAGCAAAGATATGCGCAGCAAACTTGGCTCTGGTCATCTCCTTCGCCTCCCTGATGCATTCTCAACCTGGGCCCACGAGATCTGACCGGGATTTCCGCAGCCAGAATGAGAGCCTTATACACCCATCCCTGCTCCGCGCGTCTAGATTTCTTCGTTGCACAGTTTCTCGCGGGTAGCGACGATTGACGGATAAAGGCTTTGCGCGACGCGGTGCTCAGGGGAGTTGGCGCGTCGGCGGCTGTGCCGCCGCCGCCATCCCGACCGGTGTGTTCATATCGGTCTGGATTTGCGCGGCGGTCAAGGCCACATCGTAGACGCGGACTTCGTCGATGATTCCATTGAAATACTGGCCCATTGTGCTGTCGGCGCCGATGAAAAGCGGGTTTGTCGAGGTGGTGAGCGATGCCGTTACCGGCGCGCTCGCCACGATGAGTCCGTTGACGTACAAGCGAATCATTGCCCCATCAAACGTCAGAGCGAGATGGGTCCATGTGTGCACCGGCAAAGGAGACGGCGCAAAGACAATATGTTTTCCGTCGGTGAAGATTCCGCCTGCCTCCGGTTGTTGATTGACGTTAGAACTGGCCTCGATGTAATAGCGGTCCGAATCCTTGTGCACGACATCCATCCACTGGCAGTTCGGTGACGGCGTGCAGTTTGCCGGGGGGATGACGAAGGGGTTGACCCACGCCTCGAGCGTCATCCCCGTCGTGAGATGCAACGAGGCTGAGTCGTTAATCAGTACCCACGCATTCGTGCCGTTGAACACCAGTGCGTTGCCGTACCTCCCGGCCGTCGTCCACGTGGCGTTCGCAATGATTCCCGTGTTTCCCGTTCTTGACGCGTCTGAAACGGTCGTTCCCGTCCCCTCGTTGAACGAATACGCCGCCACGAGGCCCGGGGTCCCGTTCCTGATCACCGTCACGTCCGTGCTCGTGTTGTTGGCGGTGTTGCGCTCTCCGCCCCCGCTGACAATCGCCGAATTGGTTACACTGGCCGGCGCGTCGCTCGCAACATTCACCGTCAGCGTGATTGCCGGATAGCTGGCGCCTGCGGGCAGCGCGTCGCTGCGCGTACACGTAACCGTCCCCAGCGTGCAGCTCCACCCCGCACCGTTCACGGCGGTCGCCGTCAGCCCACTCGGCAGCGTATCGGTCACCGTTACCAGCGCGGTCGTCGGCAAGCCGCCGCTGTTTGACACCGTCAGAGTGTAGGTCGCGCCGGTCTGACCCGGAGTGAACGTGCCGGCGTGCGTCTTTGTCAGCGTGACGTCGGGTGCCTGGTCTATCGGCGCGTTCATGTCCGCCTGGATCTGCGCCGGTGTCAGCGAGACATTGTAGACACGGACCTCATCGATCGTTCCCGCGAAATACTGCCCAAAAATGCTGTCGCCGCCGATCTGTAACGGGCTGGTTGACGTGAGAAGGTTTCCGGTCCTGCCCACAGCTGACACCTGTGTCCCATTCACATACAGCCGCAGCGTCGCTCCGTCATAGGTAACCGCCAGGTGCGTCCAGGTGTTCGCCACCGGCGCCGCCGTACCGTACATCACCGCGTTGGTGGTGCCAAACGTCCCGCCGGCCCCCGGCGTCGCGTTGTTGGGCGAGGTCGCCTCCAGGAAATAGTTGTCGTTCCCCTTGTAGATCACGTCCCGCCACATGCTTGTGACCGTCGACGGGTTCACCCATGCCTCGAGGGTCATCGCCGTCGTCAGACCCAACGAGGGCGAGTCATTAATCAAGACCCACGCGTTCGTCCCGTTGAACACCAACGCGTTGCCGTACCGCCCGGCGGTTGTCCAGGTGGCGTTCACAATAGTGCCGGTGTTCCCCGTTCCTGACGCGTCCGCGACGGTCGTTCCGGTCCCCTCGTTGAACGAATAGGCTGCAACCAGTCCCGAGCCGGAGGTCGAGATCGATGTGACATCACTGGCTGTGTCGTTGGCCGTGTCGCGCTCTCCGCCGCCGCTCACCGTTGCCATATTGGTCACACTGGCAGGCGCCGTGCTCGCCACATTCACCGTCAGCGTGATCGCCGGATAGCTGGCGCCCGCCGCCAGCGCGTCGCCGCGCGTACACGTGAGCGTCGCGACGGTGCAGCTCCACCCCGCACCGCTCAGGGCCGTCGCGGTCAAGCCACCTGGCAGCGTATCGGTTACCGTGACCGGGCCGGTAGTCTGAACGCCGCCGCCATTCGACACGATCAGGGTGTAAGTCGCTCCGCTCTGCCCTTGCATGAACCGGCCCGCGTGGGTCTTGGTCAGCGTCAAATCAGGCACCGGCCCGCTCCCCGATCGGAAGGCCGCCAAGGCCGCACCCCACCCGCCAGCGTCGCCCAGCACGGCATTGGCGGACGCAGTGCCGGCCGTCAGTTGGATGGCGTCTTCCGCGATCAATTTTGTGTTCGAGGCCGACGGAACGCGCTCTTCCAGGATGTACCCGCTTCCGGCGCTCACGCTCGCCGGGTTCGCCGTTACGATCGCGCCCAACAGCAAATCGCCGCTTGTCGTCGTGCTCGCACTGCCGCTGTTCGGAGCCGCGCTGGTTCCTTGCGCCGCTACCGCCACATCAAACGAGTTCGCGGTCGCCACTCCCGCATACTCGAGGATCGCGAATCGCAGCGTCGCTTCGATGGTGTCGGCCACTGTAATCGTATTCGCACCGCCCCTGATGTTCTCGGCAAAAAAAATGCCCAAGGTGTCGCCGGCTGGCGTGTCGACAGTGACATCGAGCCGAATAGCCTGGCGGTAGGTGTTCCCGTTCGAATCGGAGACCGTGAACGTCTCCCCCGATGCACCCGCGCGAATCACCACCGCAATCCAGTTGCCTGCGGTGTTGCTCGCGGCAAATGCAAGCGACGCGGCCGTCGTCGCACCCGCGTCCCAGCTGGTGTGCTGAGCCAGCGTGATTCCGCTCGGCGCCGTCGTGGCGTCGGGGGTACTTTTGATCTGGCTCGTCGAAAGGGCCGCGGCGCCGGGGCCGCCTGGAGCGTCCGGCACCGACACCCTGGCACCGATGAATTGATTGAGGATGTTCGCCGTGGTCTGCTGCATGCGCGCATCGACGACACCGGCCTTGTCGAGCGCCCACGACCAGGAAATGGTTCCTGCGGCAAAGACCCAGGCGCCGCTCGACGCCCGATAGATTGAGGAGTTCGAGTAGTCAGGTACACCAGAGTAATCGACGACCGGTGAGTGAGAAAGAAGGGCGTAAGAGCCGTTGATAGACGCAGGCCGCAGATACTCGGTCATGTAGCGGTCGGTCTGGTAGCCGGCGACGTTGGGAACGCTGTCGCCCTCGTGAAAGCCGGTGCCGCCGTAAACCCAATGCGAGCTGTTGGTCACGACATAGGGAACCGTCTTCGTCATATCCGGATTGAGCCAGGCCGTGGACTGGATGCCGATCAGATCCTGTTCGGGCCGGTCGAGATATGGATTACGTCTTCTGACTGTCGTGGTCGGACCTTGCACAGGATCGAGCGCCGTCGACTTGTAGCAGACGAGCACCCGGTTCGGGTCTGCCGTCGCCGTCGACGGCTCGAATCGCACCTGCCAGTCGGCAGCGTCGGCGCCGAAAAAGCCGAGGTTCACGCCCAAGTCTCGCGCCTGTTCCACGCTGTCGGCCATCGCTTTCGACCAGTACGCGTCGTGGCCCACAGAGAGAAACGCCTTGTGGTTGAGGAGTCGTTCGCCGTGAGCGTGCGTGTCGACATCGGTCGAGTAGGTGACGTCGTAGCCGGATCGCTCCAGCCATCGGACGAAGTAGATCTCCCAGTTCAGGAAGCCGCCATCGCCAGCGTCGGCGTACGGTCGATCGAAGGACACCTTCGCTGCGCGCGGCGTCCCCGCGAGCGTGTTCGGACCGGAGCTGTTGTCGTCGTAGAGGCTCTTCCCCGTCGCGCCATCATTCGGGTAGTTGTTGTAGGCCTCGTACGTCGTCACGCTCTCCTGGTAGAGCAGGTCGGCGGCCCGCGAATCGTCGCGGATCACGAAGTTGATGTAGTTCTGATAGGTCTGCGAGTTCGTGAGCAGGACCAGGTAGATTCCGTCGGTCCATGTCGTCGGCACGGTGAAGGTGTAACTCGGCGCCCATCCACACTCCATCAGGCCGGTGCCGGAGTTGATTGGACATGCCGGCTGCGGACCAGCGGCGAGCGGCCCGATCCGCTGCATGAGACGGGCGCCCTTCCCTTGATACCAGCCGATTCGATAGATGTCCATGGTGAACAACTGGTCGGGATTCGCGGTGACATAAAACGTGATCGATTCACCTTTGTTCACGCTGGTCGCCGAGGCGTATCCCTTGATTTGTTTGTCGACGTCGCCACCAGTGTGATAACCCGATCGCCGAAGCTGCCACTGATCTGTCCCCGGCTGCTGGTTCTCGAGGACAATCGGGTTGTCGGCGGCGGTCGATCGAGAAGGGGAGCCGACCGCCAGACCACGAGAGAGCAGCAGCACGAGAGAAAGGGTCGGCATCACAGCGCGCGTCATTCTCGCTCCTCGTGCAGGTGTCGATTAGGAAGAACTTGACGGATGGATCGGGCTCCTGGTGCAGCCGATTCGGGTCTTCCCTTCGGTTGGTGCAAACTGAGCTCGGTCTGCGGAGTTTGCGATTGAGCAGCTCCTGCGGCACGCAAACGGCGCTTTTTTTGGAACGACAACGATGCTGGCGGGCATGAAGAACTGTGCGGCGTTCGGATTCAGAGGTCGTCTCTCGACGTGTTCATGCTGTCGCGTCGAACACGCCTTTCGAGTCTGGAACAGCAGGTTACTTCTTCGTAGGTATATCGCCGCGATCTTTTTTGGATGAGCTTGTCTGACGCGCGTTGGCGTGCGGTCGTTCTCGAGAAGGCCGGTGGCCCTAACGGCTGTGCTGGATTCGTTTGTGAGTGAAGAACTGGGTTGATCCACAAGGCCTGCCTGCCCAGGTCGAGGTCGTCTACAAGGAGATCACGACAGGCAAGCCGCACGGCGAAATCATCGGCGGTAAATAGACGCGCGCGGCGGCCGCGTTCACGAGCCGACCCCTCGGTGACTCGCTGCTTCAGGTCGATCCGCTTCGGTACGATTTCGTCCTGGCACGCGCCGACGAACGAGACAGGTTGGCCGCCCTTCGGCGGATCGCCCGAACGAGGGCACGTGCGTGCGCGACCAGCGGCGGCTGGTCGGACTTCGCCGGAACGGCGACCATGACACGCGTGCCGCCGGTCGGCCGGCTCTGCAGCTCGAACGTTGCGCCGACGTGCGCTGCGCGCTCGCGCATGCTGGTCAAGCCGAAGCCATCAGATACCGCCCCCGGGTCAAAGCCCCGACCATCGTCTACGATCGTGATGCGGACCTGGTGGCGCTCAAAGACCATCTCGATCTCGATCTGACGCGCGGACGCGTGGCGGACCGCGTTGGCGAGTGCCTCCTGCGCGATACGAAATATGTTCTTTTCAACCTCCGCCGGCAACGGATAGGGAGAGCCCGTCGACCGGATGGCGATCCGGACCTTCGCGTACTCGCCGAGATCGGCGGCGATCCCCCCAAGCGCGGAGACCAGATCCTGGCGATCAAGGTACTTCGGATGGAGGTCCCAGACCGACCGCCGCGCTTCAGCCAGGTTGGTTTCTACGAGCTGTCGCGCCTTCTGCACGTGACGCTCGCGTCCGGCTGCGGACGGCTCGCTCTGAATCGCCGACACGTGCAATCCGATCGCCGCAAGCCCCTGTGCCAGACTGTCGTGGATTTCACGCGCGATCCGGCTCCGCTCCTTCATCACGAGCGAGACCTCGGTTTCCAGGCGGCGCACGCGGAGGTGATGCAGTCCCGCCGCGCTCAACGCCAACACGGCGAGAATCGAGAGTCGGAACCAGCGGGTCTGATAGAAATATGGCAACACACG
>QHWF01000926.1 GCA_003222455.1 Acidobacteriota bacterium | reverse complement strand
AAGCCGATGATCAGCAGCCCGGCACCGAGCGCGCCGCCGCGGACGGCGCGGTTTGTCGGTGTCAAGTTCGCGCCGACGAACACGGTGGCGTCGGCCCAGACCGGCGCCGCGGCGAACAGGACCATCGCGCAGATGAGCGCACGTTTCATGAAACGCATGGTATCTTACGCGGCCGGCGACGCTCGGCGACGATCAACCACGATCAACCTAGAACACGCAGAAACCGCAGAGCAAAGGGTAATCTCCGCGTGTTCACTCTAGGAGCCCGTTCGCGATTTCGGACGCGCTAGGCGCGCCACAGGCGCGCCCGCCGGCCGGGGCCCCCACGATGCGGTTTGTGCATCGTGGGGTGGCGGAGCGGAGCGGGGCAACGGGGCCCCCAACGCGCGTTTTCCAGCGCGTTGGGGTGAAAGCGGGGCCCCGCGAGCGGAGGCGTGGGGGGTCCGCGGGGGCGAAGCCCCCCGGATCTAGCAGGTCGCTGAAAAAGGCGCCGACCTGAAGTTAAAACTGAAAAGCCAAAACTCGGCCGGACGCTGTCACGCGATCAGCTGCAGGTCTTCCACCAGAAGAACGGTATGCGCCACCTGCTGATTACCGTGCGGCAGTTCGCGATCCTCGCGCTCGCCACAAGGGGACTCATCGTCTGGACGAATCCACTCGTCTGGGTGCCGCTGGCGTTCGTGCATGGATTCACGGTGTTCAACTTTACGGTCCTGCTGCACGAGGTGGTGCATCACACGGTGTTCGATCGCCGCCGGCCGCGGGCGGAACGATTCCTGGCCTGGCTGTATGCGGTGCCGAGCGGCATCTCCTCGAGTCAGTTCACACGCTGGCACCTGGATCATCACGCCGAGCTGGGATCGACGGAAGACGACCCGAAGCGGCACCATCTGTCGCCGAAGATCAACGCGCGCTGGTTCAAGCTGCTGTACGCATCGCCGGCGCTTTTTCCGATCTACTTTCGAGCGGCGCGAAAGGAGAACGCCACCTATCCGGCCGCACTCCAACGCCAGATCGCGTTCGAGCGGCAGATTTCAATCGTCACGCACGTGTCGGCGCTCGCGATCATCTGGGCGTTCGCTGGTGTTCCTGGCGCGCTGCGAGCCTACCTGGTGCCGGTGTTCTTTGTTTTTCCAGTTGCGTTCGCGTTGAACCGCCTCGGTCAGCACTACGATATCGATCCGTCGGATCCCGCCAAATGGGGCACGCTGATGCGCGGCCACTGGTTCTGGGACTTCGCGTTTCTGAATTCGAACTACCACCTGGAACATCACTATTTTCCCGGCGTGCCTTTCTACCGGCTGGCGGCGCTTCAGAAAGCCCTCGTGCCGTTCTATGACCGGCACGGCATGCGGTGGCAGACTTATTCGGGTCTGATATATGGCTGGCTGGTCGAGAACCGGGCGCCCCACACCAACTGGCACGAATCCGTTGCGGATTGCGGATTGCGGATTGCGGAGTCGACAGTCAATCCGCATCGGCACGACGACATTGTGGATCGCGGAATGCGGAATATCGATTCGACAAGCAATCCGCAATCCGCAATCCGCAATCCGCAATGAGACGATTGATGGACTTCCGGCCGACGGAAGAGCAGAAGCTGTTGCGCCGCACGGTGCGCGAGTTCGCGGAAACGGAAATCCGTCCCCATGTGCGCGAGTGGGATCAGGAGCAGCATTTTCCGATCGAGCTGATTCCGAAGCTCGCCTCGCTGGGGTTGCTCGGCATCCAGTTTCCCGAGCGGTACGGCGGCGCCGGGATGTCGGCGATCGACTACTGCATCTGCATCGAAGAGCTCGCGCGCGTCGATCCGGGCGTCGCGCTCTCGGTTGCCGCCCACAACGGCCTCTGCTCGTCGCACATTTTCACCTTTGGCAACGAGGAACAGAGACAGAAGTTTCTCGTGCCGCTCGCGCGCGGCGAGAAGATTGGTGCGTGGGGCCTGACCGAGTCCACGTCGGGGAGCGACGCGGCGGGCATGCGGACCGTCGCCATGCGCGCCGACGCACGGCCGCGCCGGCGACATCATGGTCGTGATGGCGGTCACCGATCGCGCCCTCGGATCCAAAGGGATCTCCGCCTTCGTCGTCGAGCGGGGCACGCCGGGCATGACGCCGGGCCAGAAGGAAGACAAGCTCGGCATGCGTGCCAGCGATACCAGCGAGGTGCTGTTCGACAACTGCCGGATTCCCGCCGACCAGATGATCGGCGTCGAAGGGCAGGGATTCGTGAACACGATGGAGGTGCTCGACTCCGGTCGCATCGGCATTGCGGCGCTGGCCGTGGGCCTGGCGCAGGGCGCGTACGAAGCGGCCGTGAGTTACGCCCGCGAGCGCAAGGCGTTCGGTAGAACCATCAGTAGCTTTCAGGCCATTCAATTCAAGCTCGCGGACGCGGCGACGCGGGTCGAGGCGGCGCGGCTGTTGACGTACCGCGCGGCGTACTTGAGGCAGCAAGGCCGGCGCACAACGCTGGAATCTTCCATGGCGAAGCTGTACGCCAGCGAGGTCGCCGTGCGGGTGGCCGACGAGTGCGTGCAGATCCACGGTGGCTACGGCTTCGTGAAAGACTATCCGGCCGAGAAATACTTCCGCGACGTGAAGCTGACGACGATCGGTGAGGGCACGAGCGAGATCCAGCGGCTGGTGATCGCGCGTCAGCTCCTTTCCCGGTGAGCACGCTCGCCGATCGGATACTGGCTGGCGACGCGAAGGCCATCGCGCGCGGCATTTCGTTGATCGAAGACGAAGATCCGGCCGGCGCCGAACTGGTGCGGGCGATTTTCGGTCGCACCGGCGGCGCCTATCTGATCGGCGTGACCGGTCCGCCCGGCGCGGGCAAGAGCACGCTGGTCGATCGCCTGGTGGCGATCATCAGAAGCGAACGGTCGCACCGGCGGCACGACGACGCGTCATCGCCGTCCCGGGAATCGGCTCCGTCGGTTGGCGTGATTGCGGTCGATCCAACGAGTCCCTTCACCGGCGGCGCCGTGCTGGGCGACCGTCTTCGCATGCAGGCACACGCCGCCGACGAGGGGGTTTTCATCCGGAGCATGGCGACGCGCGGCCATCTGGGCGGCCTCGCCCGGGCGACGGGTGACGCGGCGTTGCTGCTCGACGCCGCCGGAAAGGAGATCATCGTCATCGAGACGGTCGGCGTCGGCCAGGATGAAGTGGACATCATCCGCACCGCCGACGTGTCGATTGTGACGCTCGTGCCCGGCACCGGCGACGAGGTGCAGGCGCTGAAGGCCGGCATCATGGAAATCGCCGACATCTTCGTGGTGAACAAGGCCGATCGTGAAGGCGCCGAGCGGCTCGTGTCGGCCGTCGAAGCGAACCTGGCCCTTCACCTGTATGGCCCGGCGGAATGGCGGCCGCCGATCGTGAAAACGACGGCGACGACGGGGCAGGGGGTGCGGGACGTGGTCGACGCAATCTGGCGTTTTCGCGATCACGCCGAACGCACGCAGGCCGCCCGGACACGGGCGCGCAGCGAGTACCGCCTCCGCGAGCTCGTGGCGCACCAGTTCATGGATCATCTCGAGCATCGCGTGCTGGCGCCGGGTGAGCTGACTGCGGTGGTCGATCGCATTGCGGAGCGCTCGCTCGATCCGTACACGGCGGCCAGGGAGCTGGTGAGGCGGTGCCTCTCGTGAGATTTCAGAGTTCAGGTTTCAGATTACAGATTGAGATTGCAGAATGAGAATTGCAAGATTTCGTTCGAAAGCACCGAATTTGAATCTGAAGTGTGCATATGAATCGGTAATCGGCAATCGGCAATCGGCAATCTTCAATGATCTCCAATCTGAAATCTGCAATCTGAAATCTGAAATGGCTTGATTCTTATGAGGGCCGTTCTCGATCACATCGGCATTGCCGTCAAGGATCTCGACGCCGCGCTCGCTTTTTACCGCGACGCGCTCGGCCTCGACATCGAGCCGCCCGAGGATGTGCCGTCGCAACAGGTGCGGGCGCATTTCACGGCGGTGGGCGACGCCCGGCTCGAGCTGCTGGAAGCGACAGCGCCAGCGTCACCGATCGCGAGGTACATCGAGAAGCGCGGTCCGGGCCTTCATCACATCGCCCTGCGGGTTCCCGACCTCCGCGCGGTGGTCGCGCGGCTGAAGAGTCGTGGCGTGAAGATGATCGACGACGAGCCGCGGCCC
>QHWF01000928.1 GCA_003222455.1 Acidobacteriota bacterium | reverse complement strand
GCATCAATTGTGGAGCGATCGCCGACACCCTGCTCGAATCAGAGCTGTTTGGACACGCGCGCGGCTCGTTTACGGGCGCCGTGTCGGATCACAAAGGCGTGTTCGAACAGGCTGGCGGTGGGACGGTGCTGCTCGACGAGATTGGCGACACGACGCCCGCGTTACAGGTCAGACTCCTGCGTGTTCTGGAGGAGGGGGAAGTACGGCCGGTCGGCGGCACCCGATCGCTTCGTGTGTCGGCGCTCGTCATTGCCGCGACGAACCGGCCTCTCGAACAGGCGGTCGCCGAGGGGCGGTTTCGACAGGATTTGTACTACCGGCTCAGCGTCATCCTCATTCGCGTGCCGCCGCTCCGCGAGCGACGGGCCGATATCCCGTTGTTGATCGGCAGCTTTCTCGAAGACGCGTGCAAGCGGGCCGGACAGAGGAAGGAGCTTTCGGCGGAAGCCCTCGATGCCCTCATGCGTCACACGTGGCCGGGCAATGTCCGAGAGTTGAGGAACACGATCGAGCGGCTCGTCGTCTCGAGTCGTGGCTCGCTGCTCGAGGCCGTCGACCTGCCCGACACGGTGCTGGCCGCTCGTCCCAGCGCACACGACCAGCCGTTTGCCGACCTGCCGACCCTGGACGACCTCGAGCGCCGGTACCTTTTACACGTGCTCGACGCCGCCAACGGCAATCGCACGCGCGCCGCCGAGATCCTGGGCATCGACCGGCGGACACTCTATCGCATGGCGGAACGGTTCGGCATCGATCTGAAGGAATGAACGGTAACGAAGCTTCGCCTCAAACCGCCGAGTAAAACCGAGCCTCGGCGGGGCGAGCGAATCTTCGTTACTAGGCCTTTTGAAATGATCCGAGCTCGGCGAGCAGCCACACACCGGGATCGAGAACCACCGCTGCGGGTTCAGCATCGGTGGGAATACTGAACGTGGACTCGCGGCCGGTCATCTGCACCTGATGGACCGCGGGCACCGAGCCGGAGACGGCCGACACTCCCACGCCGAGCGAAAATCGGAAGAGATCGCCGGCCTGCGTCTGCCGCACGGTCATCACGATTTGTCTGGCCGCGGAATCGTAGCGCCAGGTGCCCGATACCTGTGGCACACCGCTCCGCGTCAACCACTGCGCAAAGAACCAGCGCAGGTCCTGACCCGACACCTCTTCCATCGCGCGGCGAAGATCCGCCGTGGACGCCACCCCGTTCATATGGCGCTGGTAGTAAAGCCTGATACCGCGCCAGAACGGTTCCCCGCCAATCAGGTCGCGCAGCATGTGCAGCGTCCACGCGCCTTTTTCATAGACCAGTCGATTGTTGGGCTGTGTCGCGGCCTCATCGAAATTGGCGTGCACCACGGGCGTATTCGGCAGCGACTTCTCGAGTCGAAGCACGGCGTCGCGGCTGCGGCGGAGGCCATCGACGAACGCGTCGCGGCCGCCGGCGTATTCGGTGTAGAGCAGCGTGAAGTAGGTCGCGAAGCCCTCGCTCAGCCACACGTCGTTCCAGTCGCTCTCGGTCACGGCATCGCCAAACCATTGGTGCGCGGTTTCGTGCACCACCGCCGCATTGCCCACCGTCACGCCCTTCTCGCCGTAGAAAATATTGCTCACGTGCTCCGTGCCGCCGCTCATGCCCGCAGCTTCAACATGCGCGAGCTTGCCGTACGCGTACGGGCCAACGCGATCCGAGAAAAATTCGAACGACCCGCGCGCGTCTTTTTCGAGCGCCGTCAGCCCCTTGTCGGCATCCTGCGGAAACGCCCAATACGAGAACGGCACCCCACGCACGATGCCGCCCTGCCGCACGATGAAGCGGGCGACGCCGAGCGAATACAGCCACGATGAGATGGGCACATCCTGCTTCCAGTGCGTGCGCCGCAATCCTCCCGGCAGGTCGAGCTGCTCAACGATCACGCCGTTCGACACCACCTGGTAGTCGGCCCTGGTCGTCACGATCAACTCGCCTGTGGCTTTGTCGGCGGGATGGTCGATCATCGGCAGCCACTGGCGCGCGCGGTTGTACCAGTTCTCACTGAATGCGGTGCGATCGCCGTGGATATTGTTCAGAAGACGCAGGCCATTGCCGGGTGCGCCGTGGTAGCTGATCGTGAAGATGACATCCTGACCAGCGATGGTCCCGGCAGGCACTGGCAGGTGCAGCCGATTGTCGCGGTGCTCAATCGGCACTTACCATCGGGTGTTGCGGACGTCAGATCGAGGACCGCCTCTCGAGTCCCCGGCGCCACGATACGAAGGGTCACGGTGGCCACAGCCTGAATCTCGTTGGAGTCGCTCGTCAGCAGCGAGATACGAACGGCGTAGTGGCGGGCATCGATGCCAGGCTGTCGCGGGTAGGTGTCGGCCCCGAGCTCGGAGCCAAAGCCGAGAACCATCAGGGCTATCGCCGAAAATACGACCAGCCCCTGACGAACTGTGCGGTCTCGCATGGCGGGATGGTTCACTTGTCGCGCGGCTTGAGTGCGCCGCGGAGCTTATCAGCAAGCGAACCGAACCCGTCCGCCGGCGCAGCATCCCCGCGTTCGGTATACTCGCGCACTTCCTCGGCCTCGTGCGCGTCCAGTACCGCCTTGACGCTGAGACGAATGCGGCGACCCGTCGCGTCGACGTCGAGGACGACGACCTGCACGTCGGCGCCGACGGGAAACGTGCTGGAGACATCCGCGTCCCTGGCAACGCCGGTCTCGCTCAATGGGATGAGACCCGTGCGCCCCGGGGCGAGGAACACGAACACGCCGAACTTCTCATGACGCTCGACCTTTCCCGTGAGTCGCGCGCCAGGCACGATCTCGAGTTGCGCGGCCGCCATGCGGCCGGCGCGCGCCGAACCCTCCGGAACGAGCGCGACGCCGATCCGCTTCTTCTCGAGGTCGATGCTCAGGATCTCGAATGCGCCCGTCATCCCCGGGGCCATCCCGCTGGACCATCCATCCGATCGCCCCGTGGGAGCAAACGTGGAAGCGTGCGCCAGCGCTTCGACCCCGGGCTCGAGCTCGACGAACGCACCGAAGTCCGCGACGCGCGTCACACGGCCGGTGCGCACCTGGCCTGTCTCGTACGTTTCGTGGACCCTCGACCACGGATCGGCGGTGAGCTGCTTCAACCCGAGGGAGATCTTCTGCTTGTCGTCGTCGACGCGCAGGACCTTGACGGTGATCTCGTCGCCGGGCTGGACGACCTGTGACGTGTCCGACACGCGGGACCACCCCATCTCGGATACATGCAGCAAGCCCTGCACGCCGCCACCCAGATCGACGAAGGCGCCGAACTCGCGCACGGAGGTGACGCGCCCGGTCATCACCGCCCCGGCAGCAATTGTTCGCCGGATTTCGGTGGCGCTCGCCCGCTGCTCCTCCTCGAGAAGCGCACGCCGTGAGACGACGAGGTTCTTGCCGCCTTCCTTGTACTCGATGATCCGGAATTCGTAGACACGGCCCTCGTGCACCGA